>NZ_DATCRD010000355.1:0-27577 GCF_036569185.1 Chitinophaga sp. | reverse complement strand
AAATTACTCCGGCTTTAAAGATAAAGTGACTGACGAAAACCGCCGGGAGTTTGAACAGCTGACCGACAGCCTGCTGAAACAAACCCGTGGTGCAGATGTTGCCACCTGCCTGCAGCTGATGACGGCGTGGATGGATTTTTTTAAAGACGGACATGTGTCCGTTGCCCTCATTGAAGATTCGGTGAACCATGCCCTCATCCGCAGTTTATACCGTAATACGGAACGGGTAACGCTGAACCAGGCGCAGTTCAGATCCTACCTTGACAGGAACAAACAACAGCTGGACCCGCTGGAAGGAATCTGGGAAGACGAGTTGGGGCTTTACCTGGTGGGTATCACCCGTGAAAAGGGAAAGCATCCCGGTGAGCTGACCGGTTTTGTGCTGCAGGCCGACAGCCTGTTCTGGATGCCCGGGCAAATAAAAATGAAACTGGATGGCAAAGCCGGCAAATACCGGTTAACGGCCTATTATAACAGGATGCATACACTGTCTGTACCGGAATTCAACATCATCCGGGATGGCGTTATTTATATCGCCGGGTATGGCAACTGGTATAAGCAATACCCCGGCCAGGGTAAAAAAATAATTGCGCCTGAGGCCAGCGGCGGCGCATATCATCCTTCTTTCAGCATACTGGACAGTAACACCTGCCTGATCGCTATACCCAATGCACAGCTTACCTATAAGGGTGAGATCGACAGCCTGCTGACCCGCTATGACGCCGCCATTAAGCAGCGCAGGCACCTGATCATCGATGTCAGGGACAATGGAGGCGGCTCGGTGCTCTGTTTTGAAAAACTGCTGCCACTGATCTATACAGGTCCAATGATTACAAAAGGCTCATCTGTACTGGCCACCGAGGACAATATCAGGGGCTACTACGCCATGTACGATTTTCCCAACATTTCAGACAGCATGAAGAATGTTTTTAAAAAGGAAGCGGAAGTGCTGTGGGCGCACAAAGGAGGTATGTATAACCTCTGGCCCGGCGACACGACCCGGTTTGATACCATATTCCCATACCCCCAAAAGGTATCTATCCTGATAAACGGGAACTGTGCCAGCAGCACAGAGCTGTTCCTGATCAAGGCCAGGCAAAGCAGCAAAGTAACGATGTATGGCACACCCACTCTTGGCGTGGTGGATTATGCAGATGCAGCCACCTTCAAACTGCCCTGCGGCATCTATAAGGTAAGGTTCTCTACCTCAAGGACCAACCGTTTACCGGATGAAAAGATCGATAATATCGGCATTCAGCCCAATGTGAAAATCCCGGAGCAGGTGCCGGATTGGGTGGAGTATGTGCGAACCAGGGCGCGATAGGGAATGCATATTTTTTTAGGAGTTAGGGTCAAAAATCTTTTAACCTGAAAAACATAAAACTAATATCCTCCTGCGGAGCAGCGGCTCCTGGCGCCGGCGCATGCAGGGGAGGCATCTTCATTACAAAATAATCCCCCAGCTTTCCTATTATTTTATTCCGCGAATGGAAGGCAGCATCTTTGCGGCTGCTATATTCTGTTAGCTGAAGCACTTTCCCTGTTTTCTTTGAGTAGAATACATTCCTCGGACTGATCCTTGATTGGAAACTATACCGGAACGATACCCACCGGTCTGTAATAAACAGGGAGTTGTTATCATAGATAATACCTGAAGTTTCCATTTTTTTCCAATAGGCAAAATGATCCCTGACAGTGGTAATGGCTTTGGTTTCTTCCGTGATCAGGTTTTCTTTGGGCGCATCCACCTGGTATACAGGTGTTGCTCCATCCAGGGTTACGTGGTAAATTTTATCATCCAGCAGCGGAAAATAGAAAACCGAATCCTTGTAGTTATCAAACTGATGTGGGAACGCTATATCAAGTTCTTTGATAAGCGGGAAAAAAGACAGTTCCTGGGAATGATAAGTAACCATGTTGCCCTTCTCTTTATAGAGCCTGAGCCTTACCATCTCTTTATTGTTATTTACAATCTCGCTTACATACATTCCTTTGCTTTTTGCAAACGTTAACCCAAAGTATCTTGAGCCTATAATTTCAAGCACCTTGTTTAATTTGCCGTTGATGTCATACCTGAATATTTTATTCTGGCTAAGATCCAGTATTTCTACCTGTTGCTGTTGTGCATCATAAGTTACATCTGTCATGCTTGCATACTGATCTCGTTTATTTTCCACCCGGTGGATTTTTGTTCTGGGAACGCCGTGCTGATCAAAGATTAATACAGCTCCCTGTGAGTGGTCAGCAATAATGAGGAGGCTATCGGTTACAAAGAAGCCGGAGATCTGGTTGACGAAAAGATCTTTGGTGGCTTTTAGCTGAACATAATAAACGCTGTCGGCAATATCTTCTATAAACACAGCCTGGCTATCCGCTGGCGTAATTTTAATTTTTATAGCTGGTAAGTTGTTGCTTCTTTTTTGAGCGCAGGAAGCTAATAGCAATATCAAAAAGATCAGTAAGTGTTGCTTCATTGATAGGTGATTGAGTCAGCTGGTGAGTAGGAGTAAACCTGCCACCCGCAAAGGGTGGCAGGTGTTAGGATGAATGTGATCAGGGTACTATTGCAGGTGGAATATTTGTTACATCATGGTAGTCGTTATGCGGGGTGAAAGGGTTATACTCTGCACCACACTGGTTGCCTGAGTTGTTAGGATAAAACACATAATAGCCGGTATCGTAACCAATCCAATGTTCCACTACGTGATAGTAGTCATCATTTACCCAAACCCAGGTACCGGTTCTGAAGGTCCTGTCGCCGGTAGATCCGCAATACCTGTTACCATTGCCATTGGTATCCACCCATGCTGCGGATGCCTTGTTGGACGAATTGGTGATATCAAAGCTGATAAGTGCATATTGGAGATTGCAGACTAATATGATTACAACGGCAATACCGCCTGCTATTTTAAGGATTCTTTTCATGGTTATAATTTTGAATTGAAAGAAGGTTTGATTATCGTTTGCTGTTTTGGTTGTAAAGTATAGATAAGACCCCATAGGGGTCACCAATACTGCAGCAGGAATAACTCAACTGTTATGTTGGGCAGGGTAATGATAAACGGTGTCATTGGTGTGGATTATCTGGAGGAATCGTTGCTTTCTCTAACAGCTCTTTTAGTTCCTGTTTCAGGGTATCACTGTTGCGCCAAACTTTGCTTCGCTGATGTGCATAAACTCCAATCAACAGGGCATAAAGAAAAGCAACAGTCAATACCAGGCGTATATGTTTTGTTTGTTGCAATGCCTTATCTGCAAAGAATGCCACCAGGAAAAATATTCCTACAGACGAGAGGTACGCATACCTGTCTGCCACCATGGCAAACCTGGCCATAGGAATAATATGAAGCACCATGGCAATATGAACCAGGAAAAATGCCATCCCAAAAAACACCCATTTCTTTTTCCAGAAATCCCAGAAGGAAAATAACAGGATCAACAGCAACAGGGGATATATCCAGAATCTTTTTGGTACTTCTTCCCCGATGGCATTAGGGAAAACATACAGGTAGCTTAGTTTAACGGGGATCAGGCATTTTACCAGGTATTCTGTAACAGAATAACTCGCAAATATGACGTTCTGGTAAAACGGATAATGACGGGAATTGGATAGCAGCCCTACTTTATCTGCGCTTTGCGAAAGTAACGTAATATAACCCATCAGGAGGGCGAGCAGGAACATGGGCAGTTTCTCCATCCATACCCGTTTGTTTTTTAAATCCCTGTTTACGGCATAATCCACCAATAGTAAACATACGGGGAATGTTACTGCCTGTTCTTTTCCTCCGAAAGAGCAGATGAAAAAAAGCAGGGTGAGTATATAATAAATTATTTTGGTGGATGATAAATACCTTAAATAAAGATGAAGCCCAACCAGGTAGAAGAAACTGTAAATAAGAATTTTAGAGGCAGATATCCATGCCACTGATTCTACCAGCAGTGGATGAAGGGCCATAATAGCTGCTGTAAGAAATGAGATGTTTGTTATGGAGGCGGGTGTAAAACTTCCTGATTGAATTAAAATACGCCTGATGAGAAAATAGACCAGCAGCACGTTGCAGAGGTGCAGCATAATGCCTGCCAGGTGAAACCAGAACGGATTGTAACCAAATGCTGCGTACAATATGGTATATAGCAACTGGTTAAGAGGGGCGTATTGCCCTTTGTAAAATTCCGTCAGGATGGCCCACAGGTTTTCTGCGTTCAGCCCGTTTTCTGTGTACGGATTAATCACTACCCATTGATCATCCCAATGTGTTTGAAACTGGTGGGAAAATACAGGGAAGTAAACTATTAGTGTGAAGAGCACCAATGTGGCTACAGACCATACTACGCTATTAACAACAATGATTTCTTTTAGCCGTGGAAATATACGCTGCGTGGAAACAGCACTAACGTTGTGATTCATTTGGGCAGAGCTAAAGTTGTCAGGAAAAGGAAATGAAGAAGGCATGCATAGCGGTAATGCTATGCCGATGAATGATAGCGATGTTCCTTTTCAGCACCGGCATCCGCTGCTCCCTCCGTTTCCCCTGCATAAAGCTCATTTAGACGCACTACTTTGTCAGAATAATACTTGGGTATCATGGATATATTATTGTCATCAGGATTAGTGTCTGGCGTTATATTACCGGGCTAACACTATCATGAAATCTCAGTTTCTTCAAATACGGGTTGGAACTATGTTCGTGGAATATCTTATCTCTTTACTAACGTTTTCAATCCGGTTAAGCTCAACCTGAATAGCATACTTAAATATAGGATAATTTATTTCATAATGCAATATTTTCGTAGCAACGGTAACCGGCAAAAATCACCCGGGTAACCGTTTAAAGAATAAATTCAGTACGGAAATTTATTTTTTATATCTTGATCGGCTATTTTAGTTATAGTTATACGATCTTAAACAAGCCGCAATTCAATGATTAAATTTCCACTTAAGCTGATCTGTTCTCTTACAGCGCTTATTGTAGTAAAACCGTTTTCAGGGTATTCTCAAACCGCTCCCGCTGAATTAAACATTACCCGGTTTTCCGGCCCTGCCATTACACCCAGTCCCGCCTGCCTGGCAGTAGCGCCCACCGGGGAAGTATTTGTTGGGGTAGATATGATGGGCTCTCTGGGTAAAGACCCGGGGAAAGGCCGGATATTGAAACTGGTGGACAAGGACAATGATGGTAAAATGGATGAGCATATTGAATTTGCTACGGTCGACAATCCACGGGGCATCATTGTAATGGGCAACCAGGTATTTGTATTGCACACCACATTCTCCGGTGAAACAGGTAAAGCCACCGGTATGGCCCTGGTGGTTTTTGAAGATAAAGATGGTGATGGAAAGGCTGATGGTCCTCCCAAGCCGCTGATTGAGCATCTCAGTAACACCAAATATATCCAGGAGCGTGGAACAGACCATGCCACCAACGGTATCCGCATGGGTATTGATGGCTGGATCTATATTGCGGTGGGCGACTTTGGATTTCATGACGCTACGGACCGCTCCGGTAAAAAATTGACCATGCTTGGCGGCGGCATCATAAGGGTACGCCCCGATGGTACCGAAATGGAAGTCTTTACCCACGGTACGCGCAATGTGTATGATGTGGCCATTGATCCCTACATGAATGTTTTTACAAGGGAAAATACCAATGATGGCGGAGGATGGAATGTGCGCTTCTCACATCATATCCAGTCAGGCGAATACGGCTACCCCGTATTGTTCCAGCATTTCACCGATGAAATCATACCCGCCCTGGCCGATCTCGGCGGAGGCTCCGGTACCGGCGCTTTATTTATGTCGGAGCCAGGCTGGCCGGAGAAATATAACAATGTGCCGATGATGGCCGATTGGGGCAGAAGCATGCTTTACATCCACCGGGTAAAACCTGATGGCCCCACCTTCACACAAAAAGAAGAAGATTTCATCGCGCTGCCACAGATCACCGACCTGGATGTTGACGGATCAGGCCGGCTTTACCTCTCTGCATGGGATGGCGCCGGTTATTCCGGTAGCGATACCATCGGCTTTGTAGTGAGAGCAGTGCCCAATAACTGGACCTACAAGGCTTTCCCGGATCTGGCCAAAGCCCCGGTGGAAGAACTGGTAAACCTGCTTAAATCACCCAGTGCGGTGGCCCGCTTAAATGCATCGCAGGAGCTGCTTCACCGTGGCGACCAGCAGGCGATTGCAGCTACGTTAAAAATAGCATCAGATGCACAATTGCCGTTATACGCCCGCCTGGCCGGCCTTTACACCTATGCGCAAGCTACGGGGAAAGACGGTATTGCGGCCTTGCTGGAGCTTACAAAAGATCCTTCTGTAAAGGAGCACGCTTTGCGCGCCCTGGCAGATCGCAAAGGCATACTGGCGGATGTTCCTGAGCAACCTTTCCTGGATGCGCTGAAAGATCCATCCCCACGGGTGCAGGCCGCTGCAATAGTAGGCTTAGGACGTTTGGGCCGTATGGAAGCTGCTACCGCCTTGCTGCAAACAAAGGTGCCAGCCTCATTTGTGGCGCCTGTAAAAGATAAAGAAGGACCGCATGCTACGCCTAATGCAGCCATTATATTGCCTCACCTGGCAGTGCGCGCACTGGTGGAACTGAATGCCGTAGATGCCGCCGTAGCTGCTGTCAACGGGCCTAACGCCACGCTTGCATTATGGGCTTTGCGCTATATGCACGATGAGAAAGCGGTGAACGGGTTAATTGCTGCCTACAAACAATCGAAAGACGAAAAGCTGAAGAAGCAGATCCTGGTTACGCTGGCGCGCCTGTACCGGAAAGAAGACACTTACGACGCCTCCTGGTGGTGGGGAACCCGTCCGGATTCACATGGCCCGTACTATAAAGCGGTGCTCTGGGCAGGATCGCCGGTGATCGAAAAATTCATGAAGAAGGAAGCGGTAAACCCTGTACGCCTGCAGCTTTTCAGGGAGCTTGATGCCCGTAACAGGATGGAGATCGCTGCATTTGCCCCGCTGAAAAAGGAAGAAGCTGTTGCAGCAAAAGAACCAAAAGTAGACCTGGAGAAAATTAAAAGTAAGAAAGGACAGGTGGGTAAGTCATCTATCGAAGATGTGCTGCTGGCCGTGAAGCAATTAAAAGGAGATGCAGCCAAAGGAAGGGTATTGTTCACCAACCAGGGTTGTATTGCCTGTCATAGCCTCAGCAGAAGCGAAAAAATGAAAGGCCCTTTTATGGGACAGATCGGATCTATCATGAACCGTGAGCGCATCGCCGAATCTATCCTTAAACCCAATGCTTCTATTTCACAGGGATTTGCCACCGTAACAGTGACCGCGAAAGGTAATAAGACCTATGTTGGATTTATTACAGAAGAAACAGCCACTAAAGTGGTAATGAGAGATATTGCAGGAGAAGTGTATACCGTGAATGCGGCCGATATCCTGAGCCGTAAGGAAATGAAAACTTCCATGATGCCAACAGGGCTTGCCAATGCTTTGTCGTACGAGGAGTTTGCATCATTAGTGAGCTTCCTGGCGCAGCAAAAGAAATAAAACACCCATCTCCTCCGGGCAGCATAACCCGGAGGAGATGTAATAAAAAACTTACTCCGCTCTCAGGCTTTTTACCGGGTTGGCAATAGCCGCCCTGATCGATTGATAACTCACCGTTAACAAGGCAATGGTTACGGAAAGGAAAGCTGCCAATGCAAACACCCACCATTCAATGTTCACCCGGTAAGTATATTCCTGCAACCATTTATGCATGCCCCACCAGGCCACGGGCGCTGCTATCAGGAACGCAATCATCACCAGCTTCACAAAATCTTTCGACAATAATGTAGTGATACCAGCTACAGACGCACCCAGTATTTTCCGGATCCCGATTTCCTTCACCCTGTTTTCTGCTACATAGGTGGCCAGGCCAAATAAACCAAGACAGGAAATAAAGATAGTAAGCCCCGCAAACAAGCCAGCCAGCTGTCCCTGGAGCTTTTCACTTTCAAACTTGCCGGCATATGCCTGGTCCACAAATTTTATATCAACAGGATAATCAGGGTTATATTTCTGGAAAATGGCGGTGGTTTTATCCAGGTTCTTAGCGGTAGCATTCTTCCCGTTCAGTTTTATCTGCATCACGTTAAAAGTCATAAACCGGCTCTTCGCGCCGCATATCAGCATTGGGTTGGTAGGTTCATACGGGCTGGTAAGAATAAAGTCTTTAATAACCCCTACAATGTGCCAGTCGACTCCCAGGTCACTTACTGTTTTACCTAACGGGTCTTTCAGCTTCATTATTTTCAACGCTGATTCATTGATAATAACCCCGGTTGAATCTGTGGGATATTGTTTCAGGTCAAAATCGCGGCCCTGCACAAATTGCAGGCCGGCGGTGGCGCCCAGCCCTTCGTCGCACAGGTACCGGTCGAAGGAGGGGTTGTAGTTCGGGTCTTTGCCTTCCCAGTTTTGGCCCCATCCGTCGCTCCATCTTTCTGTAAGCGGGGAATTTGTTTTGGTAACGGAACTGGCAATGCCCGAAGCCAGTAATTCATTTTTTATCAACGCATAATTTTTGGCGATGTCGCCTGTCATAAAGTGGTATACAAGATGATCTCTATTGTATCCTGTATTGCGGTTGCGGGCATAATCTATTTGTTGTTTTACAATGATAGTGCAGATGATCAGCAGGATGGCAAATGTGAACTGCACTACCACCAGTGCTTTTCTTGGTGTGATGAGCGCATTGGTTTTCTTAAAGGTGCCTTTTAATACTTTCACCGGCTGGAAAGAAGAAAGAAAGAAGGCCGGGTAGCTGCCAGCCAGCAGGCCGGTGAACAGGATAAAACCTGCAAATCCCAGCCATGTATAAATATTTCCGAACTGAAGGATCAGTTTTTTACCAGTGAGCTGGTTGAAGGCAGGCAGGCATACCTGCACAATAACGAGAGCGGCAATTCCTGCCAGGAAGGCCAGGAACACGGATTCTCCTATAAACTGGCTGATAAGGGAGCTTTTCTGCGCCCCTACTGATTTCCGGATCCCTACTTCCTTTGCGCGTTTTTCACTCCGGGCGGTGCTCAGGTTCATGAAGTTAATGCAGGCGATCAGTAATATAAACCCTGCAATGATGCTAAACAGCCGGATGAAGGCGCCGCGGCCGCCATTATCTTCCACGCCATTGCTGAAGCTGGAATACAGGCGCCAGCGGTTGAGCGGGTAAATAGACAGTTCCCATTTCATCGTTTTGGCTTCATCGTCGTAGCGCTGTTTAAGATCTTTTATTTTAGCCTCCGCTGTTGCATAGCTGGCATTGGGTTTCAGCAAGACGTAAGTAGGCGTGCTGTTATCATGCCAGCCAAGGTCTGTTCTTTCCCTGTTCTTTGTATAGGACCGGGGCAGCAGGTAATCGAAATTAAATCTTGAATTAGCAGGAAGATCTTCCAGGATACCGGTCACCGTAAAATTATCTTTATTATCAACTTTTACAATTTTACCAATGGCCTCTTTATTATCGAATAATATCCGGGCTGTTTTTTCGGTGAGCACTATTGAATGCGGGTCGTTCAGTGCGGTGGCCGGATCTCCTTTCAGCATCGGGAAAGTGAATATCTGCAGAAAACCGGTATCCACCATATTGGCCGACTTCATTACTTTTTTGTCGCCTGCTGTAAGCAGGTAATTATCAGAGGTAACCCTCACGGCGCGCTCTACTTCGGGCAGGTCTTTTTCCAGCGTGCCCGCCACCAGTGCTGAAACGCTGTTCCAGCTGTGGATCTCGCCATCCATGGGTACATGGTTCCATACTTCATAGATCCGGTCTTTATTTTGATGGAACTGATCGTAGCTGCGCTCATCCTGTATCCACAGCATGATCAGCATGGTGGCGGCCATACCAATGGCCAGGCCGGTAATATTGATAAAAGAAAACCCTTTATTGCGTAAAAGGTTCCTGTATGCCACTTTGAAGAAATTCCTGATCATAAATATCCGGTTGAAATATAAACGCTGAATTTGAAAGGAGTAGTGCTCAAACAGGATGCCTGGTACCCTGATAGCTGATTTACAGGACTATAGCCTTGGTATGAAAACAAAATTGTTCATTTTCAGTACAGTTCACTGTCCGCTTTTGATACACCTGTTTACCTCCTGAACAACGCTGCGTACATATGCCCTGATCCGTATACCGAAGGTCTTTCATTCAGCCTGCCGGCAGATGTAAATCCCGCATGATGGAACAACGCTTTCAAAGCCTGGAAAGGCACGGGGTAGGGTACCCATGGATTGGCCTTCGAGGTTTCATATTCTACGATGAGGAAAACGCCATCCGGTTGCAGGTACCGGCTTATTTTATCAATAAACGCCGGTTTCCTGGGTACGTAATGCAGGGAGTTGGCCATCAGGATCCCATTCAGCCCGGTTACCGGTAAATCATCTTCCAGGAAATCCAGCTGCCCCGGCTTTATATGCACCTGCTGTGGGTTAGGCAAAGCGGCTAAGCGGGGCCTTTCTTTATCGAACGCATAAATAGTACTGCCTGTTTCCAGCAAATGGGCCAGGGCATAGGTAAATGTACCGGCGCCGCATCCGAGGTCGGCCCAAACCGAAGGAGCGCCCGCATTGGCAGGCGTATGCTTTATCAGCGCAATGGCGTCATTTATATCCATAGTGATAAATGTAGGGATTTGCCGGGGCTGCGCCAAACGCCGGGCTTCCGGCAAAAGGAGTGCCCCGTCTGTCCGCAGGCCATGGCAGTAAGTTTCCAGGTATAGTTTCCAATAACCTGAAAATGAAAATGAGTTTATACATATATAAACCATATCTTATAGATAAGGCTTATATAAGGCTTACTAAAGGTTTATATAAGGCTTATATAAGGCTTATCTCTGAAACCCGCGCCCATGGCCGCCGCTCAGACGTGGTCTGGAAGCAGTGGTACATGCAGCCCGGAAAGCAGTTATCTTTTTCTAAACTATTGTCCCGTTCATTTTTCCCCTCCCTGGGTATTAATCCCTACTTTTGCTGCTGGTAAAAAAAATGAACCGGCATGAAGATTTATATAGGATTATTTATAATAACTGCACTGGCGGCATGCGCCGGGAACAGCGGTCATGAAACACCCGTCCAGGGCGATTCTTCCATGGCGGTAGCCCCGGAGGAAGTGCAGTACGACACCGCCCTCGTGGCCAACAGGCGCGATCCCGTATGCAGAATGCCCATTAAGGCAGGCATCTACGACACTGCCCATTACCAGGGCGCTGTGATCGGGTTTTGCTCCGGCGCATGTAAAGACAGCTTCCTGTTAAATCCTGCTGCTTATACACTTGTCATGAAAGAGGCCACACCCGGCACGAAATAGCCATGAGAAAGATCCTCCTGCTCGCATTACTGGTGTCCGCGTGTAACAAGTCCGGAAAAAGGCTGCCCATCCTGGGCGAGCCCGATGTAGTTGCGCATGAGCAGAACGGGAAAAAGGTATACGACACCATCTACCCGGTGGTACCGCCTTTCTCGTTCACCGACCAGGACAGTCTTCCGGTGAATGAGCAGTCGTTCGCCGGGAAGATCTACGTAGCGGATTTTATCTTCCTTTCCTGCCCGAACATCTGCCCAAAAATGACTGCGGAAATGAAGAAGGTATACAATACCTTCAAAGCAAATGAAGGGGTGCTTTTCCTGTCGCATACCATTGACCCGGACGATGATTCCATTCCCCGCCTGAAGGCATATACCGTTAGCCAGGAAGTAAGCGGCCCCAAATGGCGGTTTGTGACCGGCAACCAGGATACGGTGTACCACCTGGCAGAGAAAGGATACTTCTCCACGGCGTATAAAGACAGCACCGCTCCGGGAGGGTATGTGCACAGCGGGGGACTGCTGCTGGTGGATAAAGCCCGGCACATACGCGGCGTATACAACGGCACAGACCCTAAGGAAACAACCAGGCTGATAAACGATATCAACATCTTACTAAAAGAAAATTGAAAAGGGTACTCTCCATATGGCTTTTGTGCGTAATGCTTTTGCAAAGCACCGGCAACTGCTGGATAGTAGCCGCATTTTATCTTAACAGGAATTATATCGCTTCAGAACTTTGTATCAACCGGTTCGATCTCATCCCCGTGTGTAAAGGCGCCTGCTTCCTCGACAAAAAAATAAAGGAAAACGATCAACAACAGGAAGGCAATACGGCCAGCCGTTTGAAAGAAATTACCCTGTTTTGCCAGCCCTTTGATATTACCCCGGCAAAACCGGTATCCCCCGGCATAATCATCACCTTCTGCGATTACCATTCGCCTTACTTCCCCCAGCTGCTGATCCGGCAGATCTTCCGCCCGCCCGCTGCAATGGCCTAACCAGTCACTATTGCGTTAAACATCATTAAGCTACTACATGAGTATGAAATCCGGCGAAATCGCTGTGTTATCTGCCGACATGTTTGACACTGGTAATGATTTTTTCTGGATAGGCAGCCCGGGATGCATTCCCGACAAATACCCGCTGCTGGAACAACCTCACCGGCAATTGTTCTACATGCTGCTATGCATTGAAAGCGCAGCAGGCAACGTGGTGATAGATGGCGTTACCATCCCGCTGGATCATCCGAAAATCATTTGTGTGAAACCCGGCAGCATATGCAGCATACAAATCAACCGCAATGCCCGCGGTCACGTGATCTGCTTTACAGAAGGGTTTTTCTCCCTGAGATATAACAACAATGTATTGCTCAACTTTTCTTTCCTCAATAGGGAAAATGTGCATGAGGTGCGCCTGGACGCCGGCAAAGCGGCGGAGTGGAATCACATTACCCGCTTTATGGAACAGGAATTTCATCACCGCCAGAAAGGCGCCGGCAACGTGTTGAGGTCTTATCTCAATATCCTGCTCTGTAACCTGGAACGGCTGTTTAACCCGGTGGAAGGAACGGAGCGTAAGAACAACAAGGAGGAAAAACTGCGGCAGTTCAAACAGCTGCTGGATGAGCATTTCATTGAGCACAAAACGCCTTCCTTTTATGCAGGGCAACTGAATATCACCACCAACTACCTGAACAAATTGTGCAGGGAATACAACGGGTTATCCAGCGGAGCGCTGATCCGTAAACGGATCACGCTGGAAGCACGGCGCCTGCTGCATTACACGGGGTTGTCGGTAGCGGAGGTAGCTAAAGAACTTGGTTTTGAAAGCGCCTCTTATTTCGTCACTTTCTTTGGAAAAAATGCGGGCGCAACACCCGAGAGTTTCAGAAAAAATCAACAGTAAAAATATTTGTATGTCAGTCAATGAATATAATACCGGGCCGGGAAAGAAAAACCTGCTGGGCACCATCATCCTGTTAAACAGGATAGCAGTAGGCGTGCTGTTATGCTGCCTGATCCTGCTGCTGTTAAAATTGTTATAGACCAAACATTATCACATGGATTTTCCAATGTTTCACCTCGACTGGCTGAACAACCGGTTCCTCATTGCCATGATCGCCATTATACACGTTTTTATCAACCACGGGCTGGCAGTGGGTTTTATTCCCTACATCGCGTGGCTGGAACAAAAGGGTGTTAAAATGGCCGGTCCCAGGCAGATCACTAATCCTTCCTGGGATGAAATGGTATATAAAAAAATGAAGGTGGCCTTTATCATTACTACCACCATAGGGGCTATGACGGGCGTAGGGATCTGGTTTTCCGCCGCATTGATCAGTCCTGCCTCCATCGGGAGCCTGATCCGCGTGTTTTACTTTGCATGGTTCGTGGAGTGGCTCACTTTTGTAACGGAGGTAGTGCTGATCATGATCTATTTCCTCACCTGGAAAAATGCCAATGCCACATTGCGTGGAAAGCTGCGCCATATCCGGCTGGGGTGGTTCCTGTCCATTTTTTCCTGGATCACGATGGCCATCATTGTATCCATACTCGGGTTTATGATGGATCCCGGCAACTGGAACAAACATCACAGCCTGCTGAACGGGTTTACCAATCCCATTTACCTGCCACAGCTTTTTTTCAGAACGCCTGCCGCCATGATCCTGGGTGGCGTCTTCGGGATGTTGCTTACTACCATCTTCGGGAAAAAGAACAGCGAAGAAAGAAGCGTGGCGCTGAAAAGCGCTGCACAATGGATTCTCGGCTGGGCGCCGGTTACGCTGGCAGCGGCTTATATCTATTACCACGCTATGCCGGAAGCCATGCGCTCCAATATGAGCACAGCGGTAGGCACCATGGAGTTTGAAAAGTATTACGGGGTGCTGCGCTATATTATTCCCGGCGCGGTATCGTTGGTGGTGATCATCAGCATCTGGGCCTGGGCCCGGCCCTGCAGTATCCGCTTTGTTTTTGTATTGGCGCCCTGCCTGGCTGCTTTTGGTTTCCTCGGCATTTTTGAGAGGGTAAGGGAATTTATCAGGAAGCCTTACGTGATAGGAGGGTATATGTATTCCAATTTATTGCGGGAAGAGGACTACCCGTTGTATAAAAGGGATGGTATCCTGAAATACGCCACCTATACGGGATCGGCAGCTATAACGGAAACGGATAAACTGAGCGCAGGCAGGGATGTGTTTATGTTGTCGTGCAGCCGTTGTCATACCACGAATGGGATTAATTCCATTGTAACGGTATTTGAAGGCGTATACGGCAAAGGGAAGCCGCTGGAGGAAAATTCCATGGAAGCCTATATTCCCAATATGCACAACGGCCGTACCTATATGCCGCCTTTCCCGGGGAATAAAGCCGAACTGAAAGCGCTGGCCGCTTATATCCGGCACCTGCAACTGAGCGGGGAATCGCTGGAGGGTGCGCAAACAACCGGCGTAAAGGTGAGCCCGCTGCATAATGTACCTGCCGCAGAGATATTATTAAAAGAAGAGAAGAACCCATAAAACATCAGAAACATGACAGCTTTTTTGCAGGCGGGCACGCCTGTGCCAAGAGATATCCCGTTGGATCTGCCTTTGCCCGAATGGTTGCTGGTAGTATTGCTGGTAGTATCGTTCCTGGCGCATATTATATTCGTGAACCTGATGCTGGGCGGGGCTGTGCTCACTTTGTGGGCGCAGCTGAAAGGACTGAAGGATAAAGCATATGATACCCTGGCGCATGAAATTGCGCGCACTATTACAGTCAATAAAAGCCTGGCGGTAGTACTGGGGGTAGCGCCCTTGCTGAGCATCAATACGCTTTACACGATTTATTTTTATTCTGCCAACGCGCTTACAGGGCTGATGTGGATCTCCATTATCCCCCTGGTAACTTTTGCTTTCCTGCTTACTTACCTGCATAAGTATACCTGGCATAAACTGGCGCATAATAAGCCGCTGCATATATCCATTATCGCGGCAGCGGTAGGAGTGTTCCTGTTTATCCCGCTTATTTTTTTAGCGAACATTAACCTGATGTTATTTCCTGAGAAGTGGGGCACCGTCAGGGGATTCGTGAGCGCTTTGGCGCTGCCTAACGTTTTTCCCCGGTACCTCCACTTTCTCTCTGCTTCTATGGCGGTAACGGGTTTGTTTTTATGCTGGTATTTCGGGAGAAAGAATTATCCTTTTGAACGTTACTTTACTACGCTTACCCGGTACCAGGTAAGGAAGAAAGCATATTCACTGGCTTTCGCATTTTCATTGTTCCAGTTTATGATCGGGCCGGTGGTGCTGTTAACCTTGCCGGCGAAAGGAATGAACTGGCGCCTGCTGGGGATCATTTTTGCAGGGGCGGCCATTGCGCTGCCCGCCATGTATTGGATGTGGAAGGCCATCACAGGACCGGAGGAGCAGCTCAGCAAACATTTTGGTAAAGTGGTGGCAGCCATGACCCTCACAGTGCTGTTTATGGGCAGTGGCAGGCACGTGTACCGGGCGAATGCACTGGCGCCGCATAAAAAACTGATGGCCGCCAAAACCGCGGAGTTTGAGCGCTTATCGGCCGAGGCAAGAGTGCACCCGGTGGAAGAGGAAGTAGAAACGCCACCAGGGGAAGGAGGAAAAGGGGCAGCCATTTTCCAGGCTAATTGTTCCTCCTGCCACCGGCCCTACGAAAAACTGGTAGGCCCGCCTGTAACGGAAATGGTAAGCATCTATAAGAACGATGTAGCCGGCTTACAGCAATGGATCAGAACACCGGGAAAGAAAAGGGCCGGATACCCGCAGATGCCCGGCTTCCCGCAGTTATCGAAAGAGGATCTCAACGAATTATCTGCATACATTCTTTCTGTTAAATAGTTATTATATGTTTATCACAGCCACTATACTATTGCTGTTCTGTATCCTTCGCCTGGTGATCCTGATCAGCAGCACGGTGCAATTATTATCAAAAGATGCGGAGCTGTTGAAGCAGCGCGCAGCGGAGGAGAAGGATTACCTGCTGATAAAGGGGTTTTATTAGATGAAAAAAGGCGGTGTTCTGCGTATGTTAGCACACTGCCTTTTCGATTTTGAACAGGGCTAGTGTTTTTATGCAGGTTCGCTGTAGCTTTGGCATATGATAACAATGCCTGCAGGCCTGATACAGGATAAAGCATCGCCTGGCGACGAAGATCCAGGCGCAGTATTATCCTGTTTCAATATTACCAGCGTGCCGAAGAGGGGGCGCTTTTAAAGTCCGTGAAGATTTTTCCATCATAACGATACACTCCACCTCCAGATCCAAACCAAATACTTCCATCGTTAGCCTCCAAAAGTCCCAAAAAAGCTGGTGGACCTGACATGATTTCTGTTACAGTGGGCATTTTATTGTACAAGGATTTTTGATCATAACGGGAAAGTGCCCAGACTTTCGGATTTACTTCACCAGTAGTCCAGATGTTCCCTTTTTTATCTTCGACTATCGCATAAGCCCTTCTCTGCGATACATTTGTAAAGGCACTGCCGTTATACCGCCAAAGGCCATCATCGTCACCAAACCAAATGCTTCCCTTTTTATCTTCGATTATTGACCAAACGTTGTTAAACCCTTTACCATCTTTGTTTTTTAAAGTGGTAAATGTTTTTCCATCATAAAAACAAGCCTCGCCCCTTGTGCCAAACCATAATTTTCCGGTTTTGTCTTCCATGATAGTAGTAAGGTCATTATTGGAAAGCCCTTCTTTAGTTGTAAAATTTCGAAAAGATTTCCCATCATAACGGCTTACGCCACTTCCGGTGCCAAACCAAATATTACCGGCTTTATCTTCATAAATAGACATGACCCGATTATTGGCAAGTCCATCCTTGATTGTAAAATGTTGAAAGGATTTCCCATTGTAATAATAAACACCTGAATCAGTGGAAGCGAGCCAAAGGTTTCCACGTCGATCTTCCAGTACGTCCCAGAATCTGTGCGAGCCTATTTTACTACTTGTGAGATTAATAAACGATTTTCCATCGTAGCGAAAAACACCACCCCATGATGCAGCAATCAAAATGTTTCCGTTTCTATCTTGCTTTACATTCCGAACCTGGCTCATAGGTACCCTGGAGGTAGTCAACTCTTTAAGTTGAGACTCGGATAAGCCATTGTGCTCTTTACTGAAATTGCTTTGTGGTGGGTTTGTTTGATTTTGTCCACCACAGGAGGTGTGAAAAACGGACATTAAGAACAAAGTATAGATGGGTGTGTATTTCATGATCTTTTCTATTTAATCATGGAGAACAGAAACACTGCCAGACGGGCACGATAGCAGGCTGTTCAAACCGTGTCCTTTAGTTTTATATCCTATTAAATTTTGATAACAGCGAAACTACTTTAATCCTTTCAGCTTGATGAGGCGGGATCGTAAATTAATATGTAAACTTTGTAAATTATTGTAAAAGTCCCCTGGGCCTTAGAAACTCTTTGCTTAAGATATGCCAGGGCCGTAAGCTGCGCTTCCGATGGATGCGTAACCGATCTTGCAGGAGAGGGGCGCGTTTTAACCATTGTTACTTCAGTTCTTCCGGTAACCACGAAGGATAATTACTTACAGACTTCTTCGCCGTTTCCGTAACAGACACCTGCCATTTCTCAAAAAAGAGCGACAGGTTTTTCTGTGTAGCCGCACAGATAGCAGTAAACCAGTAATCCCTTTTATCCTCTTCTGTGGCGGGATATTGAGCAGCAGGCAGGGCGCGGTATTTTTTGAAGACATCTTCAATAGGTTGCCAGCCGAAACCTTCAATCAGTTCGATATACATTTTTAAAGCAAGGAACGGGTCTTCACAAAATTTATCAAAACCCGGCTGTTCTTTCATATACTTCCTTATCTCATCAATTACTGCTTGTTTGCCCGAAATGTTCGGGTGGTTGTAAAGCCCTTTATGTAATAGGTGATCATACACATACATGGTGTACAGGTTTACGGTTACTTCACCCAGGCCATTGAAATCAATGCCCCAGAACTGGTGACGGTGGCCCAGTTCATGAAAATGACCCCAGGAACCTTTTGCACGCAAACTGTCTTCATCCAGCATAAGTGCACAGCTTTCATCATCGGGGGCCATAATTTTGTGCGGGGCGGTAAACATATAACCAAAGGCCACCTGCTGGTCAATAATGATCCTTTCCGGGTGCGTCCTGTTGGGAGAAATATCCGCCAGTTTCGCATCAGCGTCCATTACTTCATCCCAGAATTGCAGCAGCTTCCCGGGATCATCCAGCTGCCGGATGCGATAGGAGGGCACGGTGAGAATAATTTTATCGGTAGCCAGTTCCGCCCATGGGCCTGGGTATTGGCGGATAGTGTTTTTCCAGTCGTCCTGGCTGGTAACGCCCTGTTTAAAATAAGGGCTTTTAACAGCGCCCCTTACCTGTACCGTAAGCGTTTTGAGAGATGTAGTGTCTGGTATATTGATCATCAGCAACCCGCCGAAAGGAGAAAAAATGGTCGTCACCGGTTGCTCCAGCTCAAATGTTCTTGTGAGGTTTTCAATATGGCGGGTATAATAATTCATGTGGTTGAGATTATCTTCATGTACGCCTATCTGCGCTTTCAGGTGTTGGGGAACACAGTTGGGAGGAATAGTCACTGTTACCGTGTCGCCTGCGGCTACATACAGGCCGGTGCTGTGCCACCGGTAAAAAATACCATCCGGCTCCAGTAAGCCCTGTGCACCGGTCTTTACCGGGATCAGCACCTGTTCATTCACTCTCGGGGCGGTTTTACTTACTTCGCCGGGGAATATTTTGCTGGCCGGATGTATATATCCTGTGTCGGGATGCGATTGTTGGTGTTGTTTCTCCAGGTAGTTCTGCACACAGTAGGTTAAAAAGGTTTTTATATCATTTTTTGAAAGAGGATGTTGGGGAGAAGGGATGATAGGGGCCTGCGACCTGAATAATGTCCTGATCTTATTGGATAAAGCGGATGTATCCGGGTTATTAAATAAGTAATTGGCGATGGTATTAGTATAACTGTCCACTTCACCAGCGGGGGGAATAAATCCCGGTGTTTTAAATTTGTTCACCAAAGAAGTGATATGCACGTAAGCAGGAATAGAGCGGATAGTAAGCCAGTTCTTTTTATCATCCGGTTTCACTGCAGAGCTGACGTGAAATATGCCCGTTTTCATAAACAACTGGTTCAGCCCCAATTCAAAATAAGGGACCTTTTGCTGGTTTAAAATGCCGGTTACGGGAGAACCGAATATGATGGCGCCGCCTTTTCTTACAAATGTTTCCAGGTTGTTTCTTTTAACCGAATCGGTAATATCCTGAGTAATGATGATAATGCCTGCTGCGGGCTGAATGCTAACGGTATCGGTTATACTTTTATATCCTTTCGGAAGTGGTGGAAGATCAATATTGCTGCCCCATAGCTGGATAGTATTGCCTTGTGAATTGGATCCCCAGGCAACGGCGTTTTGCAGCAACTGCTGTATATTTTTATCGCCGGAAAGGGGTTTTTTAAAATATTGGTCCGACCCCAGGATCAGTATCCTGCCTTTGCCCAGCCGGGAAGTGACAATCACAGGCAGGTGCTGTTTGGTGTCGTTTTCGGGCGCGGTGGCAATAATAGTGGGTTTATCGTTTATGGGGATAGTGAAGGCTGCGTTATTGGGAGCTGCCGGCATCATTACCTGCTGCACCTTATTCAGCAGTTGTTTTGGATCGCCCTGCCGGGCGCGTAGTGGATGATAGATACAAATAAGGCATAGAAGAATACCGGCGGCAGTTTTTCCTGGTGTCATGGGTTGGGTTTAGTGATAAACTTGTATCAATTTAATAAGAATAAACACAACTGCGGAGATCTTCCTTTGCTTGATAGGAATAAATATCCGGCGCCTTGTGTTTGTATGATTATTGCGGATGTTGTTTTATTGCGCCGGTAAATAATAGTAGCGGCGCTGAATGCAAATCACCTGACAATGAAACGAGCCTATAAAAAAACCGACCTGCCTGTATCAGAGATCCGCAGGTTCCTGGAGCCCGGCCCCATTGTGCTGGTAAGCTCCTGCTGGAAAAACAAGACCAACATCATGACTATGGGCTGGCATACCGTGATGGAGTTTTCCCCTTCATTGATAGGATGTATGATCACGGCTGCCAATCACAGTTATGAAATGATCCGGAAAAGCGGGGAATGTGTGATCAATATTCCCACTGTTCACCTGGTGGAGGAAATTGTGGGTATTGGCAATACCACGGGCGCCCGGGTGGACAAGTTCCGGAAGTTCGGGCTTACCGCGGAAGAAGGGGCAGTGGTGAAGGCGCCCCTGATAAAGGAATGTTACGCCAATTACGAATGTAAGGTGGCGGATACCCGGTTGCTGAAAGGTTACAATTTCTTTATACTGGAAGTAGTGGCCGCACGGGCGGCGGTATATCCCAGGTATCCTAAAACGGTACATTACCGGGGAGAGGGCATTTTTATGGTATCAGGAAAACATATTAACTTGAGCACTAAATTCAAGCACCAGAATCTTTAGTATGCTCGCTACCGTTATAGAATATATTTTACTGATCTTTTTTATTTTGTCGCTGGTAATGATCGCCCAGAAGTTGAAAATTGCTTACCCGATCGTACTGGTACTGGGCGGATTGGCGCTCAGCATGTTCCGGCTGTTTCCTTCTATCCAGATCAACCCGGAAATGATCCTGCTGATCTTCCTGCCGCCGTTACTCTATGAAGCGGCCTGGTATACTTCCTGGAAGGAATTGTGGCGTTGGCGGCGCGTTATTTCCATCTTTGCTTTCCTGATCGTGATCTTTACCTCCGGGGTAGTGGCGGTAGTGTCGCATGCGTTGATCCCGGGGTTTACACTGGCGCTGGGCTTTGTGCTGGGAGGAATCGTGTCGCCGCCGGATGCTGTATCTGCCACTACTATCCTGAAATATGTGAAAGTGCCTAAAAGACTTTCCTCCATCCTGGAAGGAGAAAGCCTGATGAACGACGCTTCCAGTTTGATCGTATTCAGCTTTGCCAGCACGGCCGTTACCACGGGTGTATTCGTGTTGCAGGATGCGGCGGTAAGCTTTGTGATTGCTATTGTGGGAGGAATTGCCATCGGGTTGCTGATAGGGTTATTGTACTATGCCATTCACCGCTGGTTGCCTACGGGTACAGATATGGATGTGATCCTGACGCTTACGGCGCCTTATGTAATGTATATCTCCGCCGAATATTTCCATGGGTCCGGCGTACTGTCAGTGGTGAGCGGCGGGTTATTCCTCTCAGCCAGGAGCCAGCATTTCCTTACTTACAGGAGCCGGTTGCAGGGAGCCAATGTATGGGCCACGCTGGGATTTATGTTAAACGGACTGGTATTTATGCTTATAGGACTGGAACTGCCGGTGATCATTAAAGAACTGGGCAGTGTTAGTCTTTCAGAAGCGATCAAGTACGGCGTTATTATCACCGTGGTGCTGATCGTAACCCGTTTGCTTTGTACCATGTTCGCCTCTGTGTTCACGGTATTTATCAGCCGGTACATCACTACTGCCGATAGCCGCCCGGGCTGGAAAGGACCTTTGCTCCTGGGCTGGGCAGGCATGAGGGGTGTGGTATCGCTGGCGGCGGCTTTATCTATTCCTGTGTACATGAACAACGGCCAGCTTTTTCCCCAGCGCAATCTCATCCTGTTCATCACGTTTACGGTGATCCTGCTTACGCTGGTGGTACAGGGCCTCACGCTGCCGGTGCTGATCCGGTGGGTGAAAATGGAAGATCGCGATAATGATCTGCCTGCTGAAGAACAGGAGCGGATGATCCGCGACAAGCTGCTGGAAGGAAGCATTCACTTCCTGGATACGCATTTCAGCGAGGAAGTCAGGTCGCATGAAGCATTAAAACAGCTGCGGGAAGACCTGGAGCACCGCAAAGCAGTGGCCATGCACAATAAAACCGATGGGGTGGATCATAAGTTATACAAGAAAATATACCTGAAGATGCTGGATCACCAGCGTAGCATATTGCACGAACTGAACAGGGATCCTCACATCTCGCATGAGCTGATCAGGAAGTTTCATGAACTGGTAGATATTGAAGAAGAGATCCTGAGAATGAAATATGAGCATGCTTCCTGAAAGGGAGCATATTATTTGCGCTGGTTGGTCCCGGCTTCATAAATAAATGGGAGCATGCTTCCCCGAAGGGATCCTGTCATTAGCGCGGTTTCATAAACGAAATATAAACATGCTTCCCGGAAGGGCGTAACATATCGGCAGGGGAGCTTCCGGATTTACCCGGAGGCGCCCGCTCATGGCCGGTTCACCTTTCCTGCCGGTAATTTACTTCACGTGAACGCTGATCACTTTGGCCAGGTCGAACATGGAGATCTGCTTTTTCCCGCCAAATATCTTACCCAGTTTATCATCTGCATTGATCATGCGCTTGTTGGCAGTGTCCTGCAGTTTATTGGCCTTGATATAGTCCCATACCTTTTTAACGATCTCTGTTCTTGGCAGCGCTTTATCGCCAATAACGGCAGCCAGGTCGGCGGAAGGAGACAGTGGTTTTTTCAGGCCTGAATTGCCGGATGCACCAGCAGATTTTTTAGCAGGACTAGCCTTGGTGGTGGCAGCACTTTTCTTAGCCGGAGCCGCTTTCTTAGGCGAAGTAGCCTTTGTTGCCGCTGCTTTTTTGGCCGGTGCAGCCTTTTTAGCCGGGGCTTTCGCAGGCGCTGCTTTCTTTGCAGTAGCTGCTTTCTTTCCTGCTGTTTTGGTTTTTCCTGCAGTGGTTTTCTTTGTTGCCATTTTTTTTGTTTTAAGATGATATTTGTTCAGTTCTTCTGATGACCGTTTTAATATCCGGGCCAACGTTCAGGGTAATACCGTTTTAAAACGCCGCTATCCCCTGTATTGTTGCAGCATGCGCCAGATAAAGACCAGGTAATTGTTCCCGGCTGTTGTGGCGTAAAGTAATGGCGCCTTCCGGCAGGCATCCGGACCAACCATCAACACATATGCCAGTTTATGTCGGTCATGCAGGCAATTTCTCCGGTTGTGGCGGGTTTGAGCGTTGTTTGTTATTGGGGCGCCGGGTGCTAAAAACAATACAGGCCCGCTTTTTAAAGCGCTTAATTGTATCTTGCCACTATGAAAAGGAGTGATTACCTGCGGCAGGGAAAGTCAGAAAATTACCAGGATGCAGAAGCAAAGGGCTTGTTGAAAGCCGGTGAAGCGGCTGTATTGTTGTCGAAGAAGTTCAATATTAAAATATCGGCGAAGGAACTGGGCGTATTTTCCACAGAATGGCACCACGCCGGCGTTTTTAAGGGGGCAAAGAATGGCCGGTTGATCGGGCGCAAAGTTTATTTCTTTTCGGCAACTGCGCTTAACAACATCTCCCTGGATGCTATACTGGCCAACAGGAATAAGGCGGCGGAAAAAACGCCGCCGGATAATACCCCTGTGCAGGGCTGGTACCCGCAGTTCTTTCGTATGACCGATCCCGTTACCCGCAAAACTTTCTCCATGCCTTTTATCGGCATTTACAGGGGGCCGGCTTCCAAAGCGCCTAAAGGCTTCCGGCCATTGGGGGATGAAGCTTTTGCTATAGCGGAAAAGCAACGGGGCAAAGCGCTGAAACCGGGAGAGGAGCCGGGGTTCTAACACTGCGCCCGGATTCCGGCTTTTTTCCTTAACTTAATTACAGCAAATCATCCACTACATGAAAAGCTTGCCTACTTTGCCACTCATTTCCAGGTATGCTGCAGAGCAACCCCGCTTTACGTTACTGGATTCAGTAACCAACAGGATTTCCCTGATCGCATTTTGCAGCGTTTTCAGCTTCCTGTTCATGTATATCTTCCTGCCATTTAATATTAATATGTGGTATGAAGGACAACAGCTGTCGCTGATGGCATTGTTCTTTATTTTTACCCTCTGCGGGGTAGTAGTGCTATGTATCTCGCAGTTCGGGCTGTACCGGCTGAAATGGCGGCGCAGGCTTACCAACGCCACCTATCTCTGCTGGTTTGTGGGAGAAATACTGGGGATCACGGTGATGGTTACTATAGCGGATGTAATCCTTGTGGACACCTTCTTCCTTACCTGGTCTGAATTTATCAATACCCTTCGTTATGTCGCCCTCATTTTACCGTTGCCTTACTGCATAGCCCTCCTTTGGTTCTTTACCAGGGAGAAGATGGCCCAGCTGAAGCGCCTCGAAAAAGAACAGGTGGCCAAACCCATTGCTGATCCCTGTATCCTGATCCGCGATGAACATGATAAGCCCGTGCTTACCCTGCACCCGGGGAAATTGCTGCTCATGAAAGCGGAAGACAACTACGTGCAGGTATTTTATCTTTCCGGAAATACTATCAGCAAGGAACTGGTCAGAACTTCCCTGAAAAAACTGGAGTCTTACCTGACTGCCGATACCTTTGTGCGCGCACACCGTTCCTATCTTGTAAACATCTCCAAAGTGGTTCTTTTTAAGAAAAGTACAAAAGGACATTACCTGGAACTGGAAGGATTGGGCGATATCAGTGTGCCGGTATCTGCCACCTGTTTAACCGCCTTCCAGGAAAGATTCGCCCCCCTGCCCTGATTTTTACCCCCAATAGCCCCGGTTTCGCCCCAAAGTCAATGGTACCAACACTTTCAGTGCAGGGATTTTGGTAATATCGCTATGCCGCAAAGGCAAAACGACTAACAACCAAGCCATCTAAATCCCACCTGCCGATGTTAAGATCCTTTATTATTATAAGTATGGTATGCCTGTTTGGGGGATGCCTTACGGCAAATGCTCAGATCGTGATTTCGGGCAATGTCCGCAACAGCGTTACCCAGGAAGTAGTGCCCGTTGTTTCCGTTACCATGAAGGAAGCACAGAACGGGGATTACACCAACGACCAGGGGAATTTTAAATTCTCTACCCGGAAAAATTATCCTGTTACCCTTATACTGTCGTCGGTAGGCTTCGAAACAAAAGAAATCATCATTTCCGGCCCCGGGTTCCAGCGCATAGAGCTGTCGCCGGCTTCGGTACTGGGAAAAGAAGTGGTGGTTTCTGCCAGCCGGTTTACACAAAAGAAAATTGAGTCCCCGGTTACCATTGAAAGGATCAGCACCAAAGACATTATCAATTCCCCACAGCCCAGTTACTACAACATGCTGCAGGGCCTCAAGGGAGTAGACGTCACCACTTCCAGCCTCCTGTTCACCACCATCACCACCCGCGGTTTCAACACCAGCGGCAATACCAATTTTACGCAGATCGTGGATGGCATGGATAACCAGGCCCCCGGTCTCAATTTCCCTATCGGGGCGATTATTGGTCTTACTGAACTGGATGTAGACAACCTGGAAGTGCTTTCCGGCGCCTCTTCTGCATTGTACGGTTCCCGCGGCCTCAATGGCACCATGGTGATGACCGGCAAAGACCCGTTCAAGTACCAGGGGCTCAGCGCACAGATCACGCAGGGCGTGAATCATGTGAAGAAAGGAAAAGCCAACGACCCGCTGGGGCCATCACCTTACTACGACTGGACCGTTCGATGGGGTAAAAAAGTGAGCGATAAGTTTGCCTTTAAAATAAATGTGCAGTATACCCAGGCGAAAGACTGGATGGCCAACGATACCACCAATACCAACGGCCCCGGTGGCCCCCGGCAGGACCCTAACTATAACGGGGTGAATATTTACGGCAGCAAAACATCGGTAGACATCAACCCTTTCCTGGAAGGGGCCCTGGCACAGGTGCCGGAGCTGGAGCCTATTATTACGCCCCTGCTGGCGGAAGGTCAGCATAAGGTAGCCCGCACCGGCTACACCGAATACGGTTACCTGAGCAGCGATGCCAAAATGTTTAAAGCCAACGTGGAACTGCGCTACAAGATCAGGCCCAAACTGGAAGCGATCCTGTCAGGCACCTACGGGCAGGGCAACGCGGTGTACAGCAATGATACCCGTTATGCGCTCACCGGTTTTCACCTGGGGCAATACCGTGCCGAAGTAAAAGCGGAGCACTGGTTTGTAAGGGCTTATACCTCCCGGGAAAATTCCGGCCGTACTATTATTGCCAGTCCTACCGCCCAGTTAATCAACGAAGCCTGGAAGCCCAGCTACGACGCCAGTACAGGCGACGGCTGGTACCCGCAATACACCAGCGCCCTGCTGGAGGCCATGTCGCAGGGCAAGAGCTATATCGATGCCAGCAACCTGGCCAGGGCCTTTGCCGACCAGGGCAGGCCCGATGCCGGCAGTTCACAGTTCCTCCATCTGAAAGACAGTATCTCCCGTATCCCTACTTCCAAAGGCGGTACGTTGTTCACCGATAAAAGCCGGTTGTTCAATGCAGAGGCCCAGTATAATTTTACGCACCTGGTAAAGTTTGCAGAGCTGATTGCGGGGTTGAACTACCGTCTTTACCGGCTGGATTCCAAAGGCACCCTGTTCCCGGATAACGACAGCCCTATTGATGTAGCCGAATACAGTGCGTACGCCCATCTCACAAAAAAAGTGATCCGCGAAAAACTCAGCCTGGCGGCAGCTTTCAGGTATGATAAGAATACATTGTTCGCAAAGCCGAGGGTTACTACCCGGGTATCTGCCGTATTGGAAGTGAACAAAGAAAGTTTTATCCGTTTCTCTTACCAGAACGCTTACAGCTTCCCGTCTAATATACAGTCGCTCCAAAGTACCCCTATTGATTACAACAGCTTTGCCTCCGGCGGGTCGGACAGGCTGCTCAACGGCGTATACCAGTTCAACAAATACCCGGCCTATACCCTGGAAAGCGTAGATTCTTTCCAGCGCACAAAGAACCCTGCGGACCTGAAGCAGTTTAGTTTAAACGATATCAAGCCACAATCGGTAGATGCGTTCGAGTTAGGCTACTCCTCGCTGATTGCCGGCCGGGTGCTGATAGATGTGCTGGGCTACTATTCCACCTGGAAAAATTTCATCGGCTATGTGAATGTGGCCAATACGCCCGGTACTGCAGATCCCAACGCCTTCCTGGATCACAGCACCTATATCCAGTATAATATTGCCTATAACGGTGCGGAAAAAGTGAATACCTATGGCTATGCCGCCAGTGTGAGCGTGGACCTGTCGAAACATTTCCTGGCAAAAGTGAATTTCTCGTCCGATTTCCTGAAGAACCGCAACAACAGCCAGGTAAATAATTTTAATACGCCCAACTATAAATTCAATGTGGATTTTGGAAATACCGGCTTCGGTAAGAAGGAAAGATTCTCATTTAATACTACCTTCCGTTACAGAC
>NZ_DATCRD010000354.1:0-87773 GCF_036569185.1 Chitinophaga sp. | reverse complement strand
CAACAGAAGAATCCTTTGAAGAAATCAAAAAAATACTGGAGGTGAATACCAAAATGGCCTTCATCACTGCCGGTATGGGCGGTGGCACCGGTACCGGTGGCGCTCCTATCATCGCGCGGATATGCAAGGAACTGGGTATTCTGACCGTTGGTATTGTTACCACCCCGTTTTCTTACGAAGGAAAAAAGAGAATGCTGCAGGCTGATGAAGGTGTGCAACGCCTGAAAGAGTATGTGGATACCCTGCTGATCATCTCCAACGATAAATTAAGACAGAAATTCGGTGACCTGAAGTTTAAGGCCGCTTTCGAAAAAGCGGACAACGTACTGGCTACCGCCGCTAAATGTATTACCGATGTAATCAACTCCACCGGTCAGATCAACGTGGACTTTGCCGACGTTTGCACCGTTATGCGTAACGGTGGCGTGGCTATCCTCGGCGCTGCACTGGCAGAAGGCGAAAACCGCGCGCAAAGGGCTATTGAAGATGCATTGACTTCCCCGCTGCTGAACGACAACGATATACGCGGCGCCAAATGGATCCTTATCAATATCTCTTCTTCCGAAGGTGAATTTGAACACACCCTCGATGAAATGGATATCATCCAGGCATATGTACAAAGCCAGGCTGGTGAAGATTGCGATGTGATCCTCGGTGTGGGCTACGACCAAACGCTTGACAGACAACTGGGCGTAACCATCATTGCTACCGGTTTTGAACAAAAACCCATTACACAGCAAAAAATTACCCCTGCCAATACCGAGCGCACAGAGCCTAAAATTGTAATGCAGTTAGGCAAAGACGGTGATGAAAAAAAGATGAGCGTTCAACAGGCACAGGGTACTTTATTCCAGGAACCACAGGACCTGATGGCTCCCCGCCTGATGGAGCCTGTAGTGAACCATCCTGAGCCTGTAATGGCTTATACACCGCCACAGCCGCAACAACAGGCGCCTATTGCCCCTGCACGTCAGAACTATGTGCTGAATATACAGCAGGTACCACCTGCGCAGCCACAACAGCCTGACCCGCAACAGGTACAACAACAAATGCAGCAGATGCAGCAACCTGTTCAGCAGCAGCCAATACAGCAACAACCTGTACAACAAGCGCCACATGCGCATACACAACAACCGGGTGTAAACATTATTCAGCCACAACCGGGTAATGCAGCAGGAGGTTATTTAAACAGGCCTTCACACATTTATGTGGAACCAGGCACCCCTGCACCTGAAATGAAAATGGTGTACAAAGAGGAAGAAGAAAATGCCGCAAATATACCGCCTGCTCCTCCGGAAGTGCCTATGCAGCAGGCTTATGAAGACCTGGAAGAACAAAAACGTAAACAAGCGGAAAGAGTTGCCAAATTACGCAGCATCAGTTTCAATGTGAAAAACATGGACAATAATGCGGAATTGGAAAATGTACCGGCTTACCTGCGCAGGAATGTGAACCTGGATAATGGCGCCGGTTCTGCTGAGCACTTCTACTCCAACTATACAGTGAGTGGTGACCAGGGACCTAATAATCATACAGAAATTAATACGATCAATACCTTTTTAGATGGGAAAAAGCCCGATTGATGAACACATTTGATTGTTTTTTAGTTGTGTTAAAAAAAATCCTCCGGTTCCCCGGAGGATTTTTTTTTGATGGGTCAAACCTGTTATAATTCGTTTAATCCCTGTTTGGCCACTTTCAGGACATCCGCCGCAGGCGTAGTTTTCAGCGTTTCTTCCTCGAAAGGTTTTACGAGATCATTGAGTTTATTTAATGCCGCGGCATTGCCGCTTTTCCCATATCCTTCCCGCAGGATCCTTATCTTTTCATAGTCCTGTATACCTTCAATCAGTCGCTCATAACGAATGGACGATCTTGGCCCCGGGTAAACAAGATAAGTGTCTCCCGCAGCCCAGGTACGGAACCGGGAATCATGCAGCGGATCAGCTACCCAGCAGTTGAAGGCCCAGCGCAGATAACCATTGTATCCTCTCTTCGCCGCGTGCCAGCCCATAAAAGCCGATTCTGCAGGAGGAGAAAATGTAAAGGTATTGGGAAACCCTTCCGTACAACAGGTATAAAAAGTAGTGGGCAACCCTTTCGCCAAACGTGCTTTCATAATGTTTTCAGGGAAAGATTCTTTCAGCGCGATACAGTAATCATGTATCTCATTGGCCAGCGGCTCATGATAACTGCCTGCCAGTGACAACTTAAAGTCCTTATCTGCACTGCGGATCACTTTCAGGGTTTCCAGCATTGCTTCCATAGGTCTTTCGTCCATCGCAATAGCAGTAATATTGTACCATCCTTTTGCTTTCAGGTGCTTTACAAAATCAGTCAACATAGGCTGCCAATGTTTTGTATATTCTTCAGATCCTGGCTTCGCCACAATGAAGGTATCTTTTCCTGCAGCCTCATCGTAATAATAGAATTTCAGGTTCCAGGGAATCATGCTATAACAGTTGATTTCCTTCCGGATACCCTGATCCATCATAAACTGCACCCATTTATCAAAAATGCTGTAATCGTAGGTCCAGCTACCATTTTTCTTTTTTGTCCATTTCACCATTGTGCCATAGATGTCCTCTGTCTGACTGTTCCAGGGATCATAAATGATAGTGGTGGTAATCACTTTCTGTCCCGCATCTGCCAGCATTTTTATATAGGGTTTCATGGCTTTGAAATGTGCATCGCTCCATGGTTTCACACCATATACACGTGCTATCGCATACGGGCTTTGCCACAAATCGAGGTGGAATTGCCAGTCTTTCGGCGCCGGCAGTGTATGTTCCAGTACCGTTACCTCAAACGGCATATTCACCGTTGCCGCACCGGATTTCACACTCACTGAGCCTTTGTATGTGCCAGCAGGTGTATTGGCCGGCACCTGGATGCTTAGCCATACGGGCTGGGTAGTACTGGCTGCTATAGTGCTTTTATTAATGATATCGATACCATCTGCTACCAGTGATGAATCGAAATCTTTAGGGTTACGGTGCCCGCAACCGCTGCCATCTTTATTAAGACCATCGGTAAGCACATATCTTACAAAGCCGGTGGTTATGGCAGAAGAAGCAATGGTATTGCCTTTGCTGTCTTTCAGAGAAGAAGCCTGGATACTTACTTCAGGTTGTGCTGCAGCAGACCATATCACCAGTTGTGTATGCACCTTTTCACCTTTCCAGGCTTTTGTTTCCCAGGATGGCGTTAGTCCATTATTATCCGGTGCATTTCTTTTTTCATAACGGGTATCTGCAGTACCGAATGCAACGTGAAGCCTGGTGTCATTAACAGCTGCCCAGGAAGCTTTATTAACGGGTTTGGGATCGGGCAGGTCCCTGTAGCCAGCGGCAGGAGATGTTTGCGCCCATACGTTTTGTTGCAGTGCCAGCATTACCAGCACGCCAAAAAATTTGTTCACCATACTAAATTTTAGCGTTTTCAGATATTAGAATAACATGATGGGTTATTCATCACTGTTATCAGGAAATCCCAATATCTATAAAAAAAGTGGATTTTTTCCGTTTATCAGGACGACTGGTCATATAAAAAAGGAAAGCCGGATCTTCATAAGACCCGGCTTTCCATGATAAAGAGTTATAGTTAATGTACAATCCGCTTCAACTGAAGATTGGTTACCGGCGCCACTACCAGCGGGTACTTCTCAATGGTTACATAGCTGGAATCCAGTCCGAAGCCCCTTTCTTCCGACAAGCTGATCTTTTTCAGGAAGAAATACATCTTCATCACCATTCTTTCGTATAAAGGCAGGTCGTTATCATGCGACAGGAATTTCTCCATCACAATGAACTGGAAATCGCCTACTACATTATTCTTACTCAATGATTCATAGCGGCTGGTGATATTTACTTCCTTATTGCGTACCATATCTTCCACCACCATTCTGAACATAAGGTTAATACGTTGCTCCACTTTAAAACCGAGGCGGAATTCCACACGTATCACTTCGTTGGGAATAATTGTTTGTACAGAGTATTCGCTCAGGTAAGGCTCATCCACCACATCCACATGTACAAACCAGTATATATCTGCCCTTTTGGGTTTTTTATTGAGAATAGAATAGATGATCTTATGTTCTATTTCCTTCGGGTTATCAGCACTGCTCATATATACCAGGTGAGTAGCATATTTGGGAATAGAGGTATCATTGCTCAGTTCCTGGATAATGGGGAGATAATCTTCCAGCCGCACAAATTCCACGTAACGGTTTTTAATCTTGCGCGATTTGAACCACACTATCATTACCAGGAAAAGTGCGCCGGCTACTATTACCGTCACATAACCTCCATGCATGAACTTAATCACATTAGCGAAAAGGAACGAGAATTCTATCGTGAAATAAACGACGAGATATAGCAGGATCCAGCCTACCCATACCCGTTTTGTATAAAGATAGAAAGCAAAGAGACAGGAGGTCATGAGCATACAAATAGTAATGGATAATCCGTATGCCGCCTCCATATTCGATGATTCCTGGAAGATGAGTACAATTGAAACACAGCCAACAAACAACATGGTATTGATGCCGGGTATATATAACTGGCCCCTCATTTCAGTGGGATAATTTACCCGCATTTTTGGCCACAGGTTAAGTCGCATGGCTTCTGCAATAAGGGTAAAAGAGCCTGATATGAGTGCCTGGCTGGCAATTACAGAGGCCAGTGTAGCGATTAACACACCAAAAATGATGAACCATTCTGGCATAATAGTAAAGAAAGGGTTCTGATCTTTTGGCAGGATTTGTCCTTTTTGTGTCAGTAACCAGGCGCCTTGTCCGAGGTAGTTCAGTATAAGGCAAGACTTAACAAAGATCCAGGATACCCGGATATTGCCTTTACCGCAATGTCCCAGGTCGGAGTAAAGTGCTTCCGCCCCTGTTGTACAAAGAAATACGGCTCCGAGGATCAGGAATCCCTTAGGATAAGTTGTCAGGAGTTCAATGGCATAATGGGGGCTAAAGGCTTTGAAAATGCTTAAATCATCCGCTACATGCGAGATACCGAGTATTCCGAGCATGGAAAACCATAGTACCATGATGGGGCCAAACATACGGCCGATGGAAACGGTACCGAACTGTTGCATAACAAAGAGCCCTGTAATAATGGTGAGCACTATTTTAACGATGGTCATTTGCCCCAGGTCTTTAAAGACTTCCAGGGTTCTGAGACCTTCAATAGCGGATGTAACAGTAATAGGCGGGGTGATGATACCATCGGCAAGCAGGGCGGCTCCACCGATCATGCCGAAGATGACAGTCCACCTGGCATGGCGCCTTACGAGCGCATAGAGTGAAAAAATGCCACCTTCCCCTTTATTATCTGCCCGGAGGGTAAGGATAACGTATTTAACGGTTGTTTGCAGGGTAAGTGTCCAGATGATACAGGAAATACCTCCTATCACCAACAGGTCGCTGATGGGATTCCCTCCTACGATGGCTTTGAAAACATAAAGTGGAGATGTTCCGATATCGCCGTAGATAATACCAAGAGCTACTACCAGTCCAGCCAGGGATACCCTGTTAATGTTAATTCCCACGTAATAATAAGTTTATTAAAAAAGCCTCCAAAATTAGGGGTAAATATTGACACTCCAACAATATTTCGCAGGGGAGTGTTTGCTTCAAAAAAAAATCCTCTCCCGAATGAACGGGAGAGGACTTTTTAAGTTATCATCTTAATGAGTGATACTGATTAGTTAGCAGGAGCTAAGTCAACAGTGCCAGACTCACCAGGAGTGTTTTGTTTGATGAAACGACCGCGGTCGATACCTTGTTTGTCGGCCAGGTAGTCGATTACTGAATCAACACGACGGCTGCTCAGGTCAACACCACCTTTCTTACCCTTAGCACCTGCGTGACCTGTTACCAGAACGTTGCAGGAAGGGTTAGATTTCAGGGTAGCTGCAACAGAAGCCAGGATAGCTTCCTGATCGTTACCAATTTTGGTAGAAGAGCCTTTGAAAGAAACGCTAGGCAGAACCAGTGAAGAGCAAGATTGTTCAACACGGTTTTTGCAGCATTCAGGATCTGGGCATTTACCAACACCATCAGCGTCAACTGGCTGGCAGTAAGTTGGAGTGATCAGCTGTTTGTCTTTGTAGTCAGGAACACCATCACCATCAGTATCTTTAGCAACACCGTGAACATCAACTGGTGCGCCGGCTGGAGTGTTAGGTTCGCGATCGAACTGATCAGTTACGCCATCGCCATCAGCATCAGGCAGAACCGGAGCTGGGAGCTTCATGTGACGTGGGTTGCTCAGCTCGCTGTAAGCGTATTCCAGTGGGTTGATCCACCATAATGGCTGTACGCGTTTAGCAGGGTTACCCAGGTTGAAGTTCAGACGAAGGCTGGTGTAAGAATAGAAATCTTTGGAAGCACCACCAGGACCAGCATAACCATCAAGATATGCATCGAAAGGCATGGTAACCTTTTCTTCAATACCAATGTTGAAACGTTTAGAAACTTTAAACGCTACGCCAGTACCTACATCCAGAGCGTGGCGGAGCAACTGGTTGTCATCGTTACGACCGATAGAAATCCTGTTACCCTGAGAAGGAGCATTTTGCTCATATTTATCATCTCTCAGATTTTTGATCTGTTTTCTGATATCGCTGCGTTTTGCACCGAAGTTAATGCTGGAATAGTCATAACCGTTTCCGTTTGCATCCAATGCATCAACGTCAACATCAGCCATTACGATAGAGTAACCAGCCAGTAAATACCAGTTAACTTTAGGTTCTGCTCTGTAGAACAGGATGTTGCTCAGGGAAGCGATCACATCCAAAGACAGCTGATGGTTCTGTGATTTGTAGTTAGGAACGATCATACCGCCATTTAAAGCTGCAGTCTTAGCCCATGGGTTGATACCTCCAGCAGCCTGTGTAGGACGCAGTTTGTAGTCCTGACCCTTATCGATAGAACCGATGTACTCAGCTCTCAGGGAGAAAGTATGTCCCAGTGCTTTTCTCAGGGAGATACCGCCACCAAAACCTGGTTGAGGAGGAATAGTTCCACTGATCAGGTGTAAACCACCGCTAAAACCCAGTTCCCACATATCTCTCGGTTTAGCCGGGAAATTTGATTGGTGGTTCGTGAAGTTATTTTGTTGTACCATACGCTTGCTAGACACTTTGGTGCTATCCAGAGCATCGTAGCCGGTTGGTTGAACCTGTGCAAAACTAGTAGATGCTGATAGTAAACCCACAGCGCCTGCCAGTAATAAGTACTTTTTGCTTGCCATAATTGTTTTTTTTATTAAAAACTGTTAAAAATTTACTAATAACCCGTTTTTTACCTAGCAAAGGTAAATATCATAAATGAATATACAAATTTTTCTTGCAATATTATTTTCATTGATAAGTCCTTCAAAATTAGAGCTTAAATGAAAGTATTTATATACCTTAAATCCAGTTAAGTTAAGGATATGTATATCTCTTGTTAAAGTATTGCTTAACTCCTGTTAAAGGAATGTTATACTCCATATACAAATTAGAGGCCAAAATGTTAAAATATGATTTATAAAAGCTAGCTTAGCAATCCTTTTTATTTAATTCATGGACGATATTAAACACCTGATAGGTAAAGAATTACAGGATTTTGAAAGCAAATTCGCAGATTCAGTAAAAAGTCACGTGCCATTACTGGACAGGATCATGCATTATATTGTAAAACGCAAGGGAAAGCAGATCAGGCCCATGTTTGTTTTATTATCCGCAAAACTTTTCAGTGACAATATCCAGGAAAGCACTTACCGCGCAGCAGCACTGGTAGAACTGCTTCACACTGCCACGCTCGTACACGATGATGTGGTGGACGACGCCAACGAACGCCGCGGCCTTTTTTCAATTAATGCCCTCTGGAAAAATAAAATTGCGGTACTGGTAGGTGACTACCTCCTTTCAAAGGGACTGCTGCTCTCCCTCAACAACAATGACTTCCGGACTTTGCAGATATTATCGGAAGCAGTAAAGGAAATGAGCGAAGGTGAACTGTTGCAAATTGAAAAAACCAGGAAACTAAATATAAAGGAAGATATCTACTTTGAGATCATCCGCCGCAAAACAGCCTCATTACTGGCCTCCGCCTGCGCTGCAGGTGCATGGAGCAGCAGCAACGACGATCATACCACGGAACAAATGCGCCTTTTCGGCGAAAAAGTAGGCATCGCTTTCCAAATTAAAGATGACCTGTTCGACTATGGCTCCGCTAAAATCGGGAAACCGACCGGTATAGACATCCGCGAGAAAAAAATGACCCTCCCGCTGATCTATACCCTGGAACACGCTTCCCCCGAAATAAGAAGAAAGATTATTAATATAGTAAAAAACCACAATACAGAAAAAGACCGCGTAGAAGAAGTGATCCGTCTGGTAAAAGCATCCGGCGGTATAGACTATACCAGGCAGAAAATGTTTGAATACCGGGATGAAGCCCTTGCCATCTTAAATAAATTCCCTGAAAACGCCGTCAGGAACGGGTTAGAATCCCTGGTGCGATTTACAACCGACAGAACATTTTAGCAAGAATAAAAAATAATGTAATATGCGGAAGAAGCGTAAAGCTTAGGCCTTTAAAATATAATAATGCAAAAACGCTGGACAGTAAAGGCATATCAACCAAATCAGGAACAGTTACTACAGTCATCATTACGCATACATCCGCTGTTATGCCGGCTACTGGTGCAACGCAATGTAACCAACTATGAGGCTGCCCGGCAATTTTTCCGCCCTACACTGGAAGATCTTCATGATCCCTGGAAGATGAAAGATATGGATAAAGCCATCTCCAGAATTGAACTGGCTTTTTTCCAGCATGAAAAAATATTGATCTATGGAGATTACGATGTAGATGGCACTACCGCTGTTGCCACTGTATATGCCTTTCTACAAAAACTCTACACCAATATTGAATTTTATATTCCACACCGTTACCGTGAAGGATACGGTATTTCCATGCAGGGTATTGAATATGCCAGGGATAATGATTTCAGCCTGATCATTGCGCTCGACTGCGGCATTAAATCAGTGGAACATATCAGCATGGCAAAGGAATGGGGCATCGACTTTATCATCTGTGATCACCATCTGCCTGATGCGATATTACCTCCTGCCGTAGCCATCCTGAATCCAAAGCAGCACGATTGCCCCTATCCTTATAAAGAACTTAGCGGATGCGGGATTGGCTACAAACTGATTACTGCTTTCGCGCAAAAAAGAGGTCTTCCCCAGTCGGAAGCCAATAAATTCCTGGACCTGGTTGCCACCAGTATTGCAGCCGACATTGTTCCAATGACGGGCGAAAACAGGATCCTGGCCTTTCATGGTCTCATAAAAGTAAATGAAGACCCGCTGCCTGGCATTAAAGCACTGATTACCCTCAGCGCACTGAAAGAAAAATTAACCATCGCCAACCTGGTATTCGTAATTGCCCCGCGTGTAAACGCTGCCGGTAGGATGGACGATGCCCGGAAAGCAGTTAATCTATTTATCGAAAATGATGTGGAAAAAGCCGCTGCCATTGCAGCTGTGCTTCATTCAGATAATTTCGACAGGAAAGAAATCGACAGCACCATTACCCAGGAAGCAATTGTGCTGCTACAAAATGATGCAGACATCGCCCGCAGAAAATCAACCGTGCTTTACCAGGCACACTGGCATAAAGGCGTGGTAGGTATTGTGGCTTCCCGGTTGATCGATAAATACTACTACCGCCCCACCATTATCCTTACCCAGTCGAATGATAAAGTGGCAGGATCCGCCCGTTCTGTAATGGGCTTCAATGTATATGAGGCGATTCACCAGTGTAAAGATCTCCTCGAAAATTACGGAGGACATTTTTACGCGGCGGGAATGACGCTTAAAACCGAAAATGTAAAGGCATTCCAGGAGCGCTTCGAAGAAGTGGTAGCACGAACCATTCACCCGGATCAGCTGGTGCCGGAAATAGTAATTGATACCGAAATCCAGTTCCAGGAAATCACCCCTGCATTTTATAATATTCTCCGGCAATTTGAACCACTGGGGCCAGAAAACCTTCGCCCTGTTTTTCTGGCCAGGAACCTGGTGGATAACGGCTATTCGAAGATTGTAAAAGATGACCATATCAAATTTTCAGTAAAACAGGGAAGATATGGTCCTACTATGTCGGGAATCGGTTTTTATATGGCGGAAAAATTTCCCATAATGGCGGAAAAAAAACCGTTCGATATGGTATTTACCCTCGATGAAAATGAATGGAACGGACAAACCTCCCTCCAGCTGAAAGTGATTGATATCAGAAGCGCTTCAAATAACTGACGAAAGGCTTTTATTTATGCTGCTTTAGCAGCCAGGTATAGAGATCCTGGTTAGCGTATGCCCTTGTCCAGGCATCATGCCCGCCATTCGGATATTCTGTATACTGCACATTATTCCCCAGTGCTCTCAGCTGCTGTACCAGCACGCGTGAATTTTCCACATTTACAGTAGGATCATCTGCTGAATGGAAAACCCATACAGGCATAGTTTTCAGATTTTTCATCCGGTTTATATCTCCTCCACCGCTGATGGGTACAATAGCAGCAAATTTTTCAGGATGTGCGGAGCTCCAGTCCCAGGTGCCATAACCTCCCATACTCAACCCCGTAAGATATACCCTCGCAGGATCCACATGATATTTATTAACTACTTCCTTATACAGGACATCCAGGTACTGTGGGTTCCACCATCCGCTGAGGCATTGTGGCGCTATAATCACAAATGGTTTCCCGGTGGCTACTTTTACCAACCCTACCTGCTTTATCACATCAATATTATTCCCCATCTCCCCTACTCCATGAAGAAAAATTACGATCGGCCATTTATAATCTTTCTTCTCATTATAACCATCGGGGATATAGAGCACATAATTGCTGATATTTCCACCTTTAGTGTCTATTTTTTGCACCGTAATGCCTGTTTGCTGTAGAGGGAAAGTGTCGCCGGCCGGCGGAGGTTTAACCGGTACAGTGTCTCCCGGTGGCTGCACGGGATTAGCTGTTTCAGTTTTTGAACAGGAAAAAAGTGCGAGCGCACTCAGCACAAAGACATGGCATAAAATTTTAATTGCTCTTTTTTTCATATAACTACTACCAACTAAAAGTCCCCCGGCATAAGCCGGGGGACAGGTTTTTACAATATTTTCTTCCTTCAGTTTCTTTATTCAGGCAGGGGATCCTGCTGCAAATAAAAACCAAAAAGAATAAACACTGTCAATTTATTTATTGTGTAGCGTTATTACTTTTTTTCGCCCATTAATTCCACGCTTCTGTTCACAAATGCCGTGAGATCTGCACCTGTCAGTAAGTTCTGCGATAACAATGCCAGATCCGCCAGGTTCTTTATCTGTTTCTGCTGCAATGTATTATCGCCCTCTTTCAGAATTTGTGTGTAAACGGGGTGGTTTGCATTAATGGTCATATTTATTTCATCGGGCATGTTGGCGTACCAGTTCATTCCGCCGCCGCCCATAGCTGCCATATCTTTCATACGGCGCATCAGTTCCGGACGGGTTACAATTACCGGTTGCGCGTCAGCACTGAGCCCTTTCATTTCTACCTTAATATTGGGCTGTGTTACCTGGTTACCAAACAGCTCTTTCAAGGTACTCTCCTGCTCGGCAGATAATACAGTAGTGGTATTTTCTTCTTTATCAATCAGGTTATCAGCGATATCCGCATCTACACGGGTAAAGGATATATTTTCCCATTTCATTTCCATGTTGTTGATGAATGCCGCATCCACCAACGTTTCCATCTTCACTACTTTAAAACCCTTACTTTTTGCTGCCTGCACATAGCTGTCCTGCTGCACGGGATTAGTAGCATATAATATCACCAGTTTCTGTTCCTTATTTGTTTGCAGCGCTGCAGTAGCAGTGCGGTATTCTTCCTGGGTATAAAATTTACCACCGTCCACATCTTCCATGATAAGGAACTTATTGGCCTTTTCCATGAACTTATCGTCGGTCATCATACCATACTTCACAAACAGTCCGATAGAGTCCCATTTTTCTTCAAAGGAAGCCCGGTCGTTCCGGAATATTTCATCCAGTTTATCTGCTACTTTCTTTGTGATATGCGCATTGATCTTTTTCACATTGGGATCACCCTGCAGGTAACTGCGGCTAACGTTCAGCGGGATATCCGGGCTATCGATCACCCCATGCAGCAACATCAGGAATTCCGGAACAATGTCCTTCACTTCATCTGTTACATATACCTGGTTGGAATACAGATTGATCTTATCTTTCTGCATTTCATAACTCTTATTGATCTTCGGGAAATAGAGGATACCGGTGAGATTAAACGGATAGTCAACGTTCAGGTGAATCCAGAATAAAGGAGGCTCCGCAAACGGGTACAATTCTTTATAGAAATTCTGGTAATCTTCCGTAGTTAATTCGCTTGGTTTCTTTGTCCAGGCCGGAGTGGTATTATTGATCTGTGTTCCTTCAAAGGTAACAGGAACAGGCAGGAATTTACAGAACTTTTCGAGGATAGTGCGGATACGTCCATCTTCCAGGAATTCTTCGCTTTCCTCATTGATGTGCATTACGATTTCGGTTCCCCTGTCGGTCTTGCTGATTTCTTCCAGTTCATATTCGGGGCTTCCATCACATTCCCAACGTACTGCAGGCGCTTCTTCCTTCCATGATTTTGAGAAGATTTCCACCTGGCTGCTCACCATAAACGATGAATAAAATCCAAGTCCAAAATGCCCGATAATATTAGTGCCGTTCTCCTGTCCTTTATATTTTTTCAGAAATTCCTCTGCGCCTGAAAAAGCTACCTGGTTAATGTATTTATCCACTTCCTCTGCAGTCATACCGATACCGTGATCTGCTATAGTAATGGTTTTCTTTTCCTTATCTACTCTTACATCAATAGCAACGTCTCCCAGTTCTCCTTTGAATTCTCCCACACTGGCCAGGGTCTTCAATTTCTGGGTAGCATCAACGGCATTACTTACCAGTTCGCGGATAAAAATTTCATGATCTGAATACAGGAACTTTTTTATAATCGGAAATATGTTCTCTGTCTGAACACGTATTGCACCTTTTTGCATTGATTATCTGATTTTTTTCAGATTTTTTTCAAAGTGTATGCCAGTGGGAGTTAGGCTGACAAGATGACAAGTAAAACCCTGGAATTTAAATCCGGCAGGGGGAAATATTCTCTGGGATTATCTATTCCCCGTTGAAAGTGCTGAAAAAAGGGCAGCCAGGAAACGAATATAAAAAATCACCATATCACTTTTCTTTCAAATTAACAAAATAATCATATTTAAAAAGCCCGGGGCAACGGTTTATTCAGTAGATTTATTGCACCGAAATCTGATTCCCCAATTTTTCAAAAATTACTATGGAAAAACCTCTACTTTCTTTATTATTTATTGCTTCCCTTTTCTGCGGTAGAGCAGGCGCCCAAACCAATCCGACGGCACAGCCATTGCCTTATGAACAGAATTTCGACGCGTTGCCGTCGTCTGCTACCGTATATCCGGCAGGATGGCAGGGATGGTTGCTCAGCGGCAGCCCATCCGGCAGCTTTAATACGGGGGCTCCTGCTTCGGATAAGCCGCTGATAAGTGGCAGTGCCTCCTCTACCGCCAATGGTGTTTATAACTATGCCGGCAAACTGGGGTTCTTAAACAGCGGTAGCGCCGACAATTCACTGGTGTTATCCCTTAGTACCAGCGGTCAGCAAAATGTGCGTGTAAGCTACGACGTTATGACCATCAGGAATCCTTACGATGGTAATTCCAATACAAGAATTAATGAGGTAGTAGTGCAATATCGTATAGGCGTTACCGGTGCCTTCACCAATATTGGTGAAACTGCTTATCAGAACGATACAATCCAGCAGACAGGTTCCGGTGTTACTTTACCACAACACCTGGTGAACATGCTGATAACGCTGCCGCCGGAATGCAGTAACCAGGCGGTAGTACAGCTACGCTGGGTGAACCGCCAGATCAGCGGCGCAGGCGCCAGGCCGGGATTTGCGGTTGACAATATCGCCGCAACGGGAAGTGGCAGGGACACCACTCCTCCGGTAGTCAGCTCCCTGGAACCGGCTAATGCAGCCGCAGATGTATCGCCTGTTACATCTCCCGAAATTACTTTCAGCGAAAATATAAAAGCAGGCAACGGGTATATCAGGTTGCACAACAGCAACAACGGGCTAACAGACAGTTTCCCGGTAACCGGCAGCGCAGTTATTATCAATAATAATACGCTTACGCTGAAACAAATCCTGCAACCCCACCATCACTATTATATCACATTGGATAGCGGGGTGGTAAAGGATCTGTCGGATAACAACTTTGCAGGAATCACGGATACCACACAATGGCATTTTACTACAGGGAACCAGGAACTGAGCTATAACTTCAACGACTGTACGCCAACAGGTAGCAGCCAGTTGAGCGGAGGTTTTACACAATACAGTGCAACTGGTGCACAGCTTTGGGGCTGTACCAATTTCGGACAGCAAAACACCAATGGTGTACAGATAAACGGTTACAGCGGAGGCGCTGTTGAAAATGAAGACTGGCTGATATCTCCTGCGTTCGACCTTACCGGGATGCAGTTTCCGCTGCTGCAGTTTTATAGCCGTACCGCGTTTACCGGGCCGGCGCTCAGCCTGCGTGTTTCCACGAATTACCCCGGCAGCGGCGATCCCCGCAACGCTACCTGGACAACACTGAACGGGCGGTTTCCTGAGCCTGGCAGTGATGTATGGACCTTGTCTTCCGGCATTAATCTCGCCGCCTACAAGCAATCTGCAGTTTATATCGCCTTTGTGTACACTTCCGGACCGACTGTGCAGGCCGCGCGATGGACAATTGATGATTTCAGTATTACCGATACCACCGCTGCACCGGCGCCAAGCCTGAACAGCAGTCCGGCCGCCATTGATTTTGATTATGTGAAATCAGGGCAAACTTCAGACCCGCAACGCATCGGCTTCTGGGCAAATGATTTTACCGGGGATCTGAAGATCACTGCCCCGGCAGGTTTCAAAGTATCGGCAGACAGCAGCGGCAGTTACAGCAGCCAGGTGATCTTCACCGCCGCCACATTAGCCGAAGGCCCGCAGGAAGTATGGGTAAAGTTCGCGCCCACTGCTGTTGACCAGGCTTACAGCGGCAACCTCACATTTAATTCCACCGGGTTCTCCGGCCGTTCTGTTGCCCTTAGCGGTACTTCGCTGCGATCATTGAAAGTGGTTAACTGGAACATAGAATGGTTTGGCAGCCCGGTACAGAACCCGGCCAATGATAGTTTACAGCAGGCCAATGTAACCACTATCCTTAAAAAGCTGGATGCCGATATTTTTGCATTGGCTGAAGTGGTGGACACTGCCCGTTTCCGCGCGGTGGTAAGCCAGTTACCAGGGTATAGTTATGTGTTATCTGATTTCGGCTCTTATGCCGATAGCATCACGGATGTTGATTATGTAGCGGCACAGAAGCTGGCATTTGTATATAAAACTGCGGTGATCCGCAAGATCAGTACCTATGGCATATTAAGACGGGGCGGCAGCAGCAACGCGTATTATAACTGGTCGTCCGGCCGGTTCCCGTACGAAATGGAAGCCACTGCGAAACTGGGTAATGATTCCGCCCGGATCCGGTTTATTTTATTACATGCCAAGGCCAATACGGGTACAAAGCCGGAAAAGATTGCCTCCTGGAACCGGCGTAAAGACGGGCTGAAGGAATTGAAAGATACACTGGATCTGCAATACCCGTATAGCAATATTATTATGCTGGGAGATTTTAATGATGATCTGTCCAAAACGATTACTACGGAATTATTGCCGGATACCACCACTTCGTATATCGACTTTATCCGCGACAGCATTAATTACCGGCCACTTACGCTGCCATTAAGTTTATCCGGGCAGCGTTCCACGGTGAGTTATGCATCTGTGATAGACAATGTGATCAGTTCCAACGAAGTGGGCGTAGCGTATTTGCCGGCATCTGCACGCATACAAACCCAGGTGGCCGGACTGGTGAGCAGTTATGGTACCACTACCACAGATCACTACCCGGTATTGAGCCGCTATAACCTGGGCATTTTAGCGAATCCGTTACCTGTGGAAAACTTTGATGCAAAGGCAGACGGGGGCAAGGTGCTGGTTAGCTGGCATACCCCTTACGAGATCAACAGCAATAATTTCGTGGTAGAGCGTTCCCGGAACCTCCGGACTTATGAGCCGGTGGATACAGTAATGGCACGGGGTAGCAGTGCGGAAGGATCTGATTATATTTCCTATGATGAGCGGCCATGGCCCGGATTTTCTGCCTACCGTTTAAAAATAACCAGCCTGGATAGCACCGTAAGGTACAGCCCGGTTAAAATGGTACTGGTTACTGATAAAGATCGCTGGCTGAAGTTGTTATGGTCCATCTTCGGGCACCAGTTGCAATACTGGCTCGACTGGCCCCGCAGCGGCGATGCCAGTGTGGCATTGATAGATATACAGGGCAGGGTTCGCTACCAGGGCAGAACTGCGCTGATAAAAGGCAGAAACTACCGAACCATAGCCGTTGACCAGCTGCCATCCGGTATCTATTTCCTGAGGATACAGTCGGGCGAGCAGGTGCAGGTAACAAAGATTCTCATTAACCGTTAAGCTTTTTTGAAAAAACCATGCAAAAAGAAGCCGTTCTGTGAAAGCGGGACGGCTTCTTACATTTGGTTATCAATCGATTACGCATTACTCTCTATAAAAGGCAAGATATTTAGGGAAATCGGCCGTTCCTGTGTGGAAATAAGGAATAGTTCTGTATCTTTGCGGTCCTAATTTTTTAATTAAACCATTTAAAACAGGGAATTATGAACTACGAATTGATGGTGATCTTTACCCCTGTGCTTTCTGAGGACGACTACAAAGCCGCCCAAAAGAAGTTCGCTGATATCATTAAAGATAACGGCGGAGAAATCACGCACGAAAATCCCTGGGGATTAAGATCACTGGCGTATCCTATCCGGAAAAAGACTACAGGAATGTATGTTGTTCTGGAATACAGTGCGCCATCCGACCTCAATGAGAAGCTGAAAATCCAGCTGAATCGCGATGAAAATGTATTACGCCACATGATTACTGCACTGGACAAGCACGCTGTTGCTTACAACGGTCGCAAAAGACATGGGGTGAATGCTGAATCTAAAACCACTGAAGCTTAAAATTATGGCAGTTAAACCTAAACAAGAAATTAAGTACTTAACAGCCGTAAAAACTGAGAAACGTCAGAAAAAATACTGCCGTTTCAAGAAGTTGGGCATCAAGTACGTAGATTACAAAGACGCGGAGTTTTTGAAGAAATTTTTGAACGACCAGGGCAAGATGTTGCCACGTCGTATTACGGGTAACTCCCTGAAATTTCAGCGTAAAGTAGCCCAGGCTATTAAGAAAGCTCGTCAAATGGCTTTATTGCCTTATGTTACTGACCTTTTAAAGTAAGAAGTTATGCAAATTATCTTAATACAAGACGTAGATAACCTGGGTCAGAAGAATGAACTGGTTAACGTAAAAAATGGTTACGCCAGGAACTTCCTGATTCCCCAGAAATTTGCGGTAGAAGCGAGTCCTTCTAACATGAAGCAACTGCAGGAACGCCTGAAAGTGCAAAAAGTGAAAGAAGAGAAACTGCTGGCTGAAATTGCGAAAGTAGTTGAAGTGCTGAAAGCTTCTCCTGTAAAAATTGGCGCTAAAACCGGTACTTCCGGTAAGATCTTCGGTAGCGTGACCGGTGTTCAGATTGCCCGTGCAATTAAAGAGCAGAAAGGTTATGAAATTGACCGTCGCCGCATCCACATCCTGGATGATGTAAAAGAACTGGGTACATACAAAGCACGCCTCGATTTCGGTAAAGGCAACGAAACCGAACTGGAATTTGAAGTGGTTGCTGAGTAATATTCCAACCTGTTGGAAAAAAGAAAATCCCTGGCTAAATCAGCCGGGGATTTTTTTATATCATAATGATTTCATTTGGATTCTATTAACGAATGGCAACAGAGTTGTTGGCAGAGTAGGTCTACCGCGAAAAATTCAAATCTTATTAGTATTTTCATATCATATTCCGCCATGAGTATGAAAATTGTAATTTATTCCTTTATTATCCTTGTTACTGCCTCGGCCTGCAGTACAAGAAATCATCGCCCGGGGCTACCCCGGCTCACTGCAATCAGTATCCAGGGTGACGTTATCCCGCAGTATACCTTCCGGTACGACCAGCAGGGCAACCTCGCCGAACTGGTTTACCACCGGCAACAGGATGATACCAGTATCAGCACCTTCTCCTATGATCGTTCCCACAGGATTACCGGGATGGTGTTATCCAACCGGGAAAATAATATCACTGAAATAAAAGAGCGTGCCAGGGTAACATCCTGGGATAATGATGGCAATATTGCCACCGTACAGTATTTTGACGCCCGGGAACGCCTGCTTCGCATAGCGGATATACGCTGGAAGAACGGCGTGCCCGCTGCCATGAAATATTCCGATTCCACCCAGGCGGTAAGCTGGAATTATGATTCGGACCATCCTGTCAGAAAAGACATCAGCATAGATAATTTCGCCGGTAAAAAAGCAGATACCCTGATCACCTTAAGAACCACGAAGTACGAATGCGAAGATTCAATTAATCCATTACACCCCCTGGTAAACCAGTTGCTGCTCAGTCATGCAGTAGCGCCAGCAGTAAATCCCTCCCCACAGGGCGACTTATCAAACGCCTTTTTGCACCTGAATACCCACAATCCTTTTCTTGTAAAAATTACCGAAAAAGAAAAAGCCCGCTGCAAGGAACATTTGCTGGAATACGAGCGCTCCACCACTGTTCAGTATGCCTACTATTACAACGGCGGCCGACAGTACCCGGCAGGCGCATGGGTACATTTACACAGCGAAGGGTTCACCAGGCTGGGAAGCGATAACCATTTTGCACTTCAATATCAATACGAATAACGCGCAATTGGTGTTTTTTCATTAACTTTTAGGAGATGAAAATCACTGACCGATTAAAGGCGATGCCGGTTACGCTGGTGTTGATCGGCATAAACGCACTGGTGTTTTTTTACACTACACTAACAGGAATGAATATATGGTGGGGCGATGGCACACATCTGCTGCATGCCGGGGCCAATTACTGGCCACTTACCATCGGGCAACATCAGTATTGGCGACTATTCACCAGTATGTTCCTTCATGCGGGGCTGGCACATCTTTTCACAAATATGCTGGGGCTTTTTATCGGCGGCATATTCCTTGAACCGGTATTACGTGGTTTCCGTTATGGCCTGGCCTATGTGGTCACAGGATTAATATCCGACTATGTCAGCATCTGGTATCATAAAAGCGCAGTAGGTGTGGGAGCTTCGGGAGCTATTTTTGGTATTTACGGCGTATTCCTGGCGCTGCTAACCACTTCCCTCTTCCCTGCCGAAATGCGGAAGGCATTCCTGGCTTATATCGGCTTGTTTATAGCGCTGAATGTAATTGCGGCTGCAGTTTCACAAGGTGTGGATAATGCCGCGCACCTGGCTGGTTTTCTAAGCGGCGCGCTTACCGGGTATCTTTTCTTTTTCACGTTAACAAAAGCAGACGGAGAAAGACTCTCCGGCTGAGCCTCTTCCGAAATTCTAATTACTTACATTTGTATACTCAAACGCAAGAAAAAGATGATGAATAAGTTATGGTTTCTGCTGAGTGCATGCGCAATAATGATATTGAGCTGCAAAAGCAAAACAGCAGACAAAGCCAGCACCGCTGCCAACGATTCCACACCTCCCGCCATTAATAATACTCCTGACGATACCGTTCAGCTGGGTAATAAAACCTTCTTCGTTTACTTTATTGAAAAAGCAGATTTCGACAAATTTCCGCCGGCGCCCGTCGATTCCAACGAAACAGATGTGCTGGCAAAAGATACGCTTGTAAAAAGAGAAGGCAATAAACTGACCATCCGCCTGGAAAATGGAAAACAAAGGATCATGGCCAATAATAACAGTGATGGAGAGGATTATATAGGCTATACCTATGCCGGCAACTATCCCACTATTAAAAGAAAAGGCTTTTTTGTTTCCTACTATGAGGGCAGCGCCTTCGAACTGGTGAATGTTATGAATGGCGATTCACAGGTAACCTGGTCGGCTCCCGCAATTTCGCCGGACAAAAAATATATCCTCACTGCATCAATGGACCTGGTAGCCGCCTTTGACCCGAATGGATTTCAACTCTTTTCAGTAAACGGCAACGATATAAAAGCGGTGGGAGAAGCCGGTATTGACGACTGGGGCCCGGGCCTTGTGCACTGGATCAACAACAAAACCGTTTTGTCTGAATACATTACCATTGATGAGGAAGGAAATACACAAATACGCTATGTAAAAATGGTGATGCAATAACAGTATTCAGTATATTTAGAGAGAGATCAACAACATCAAATCCACGCCTCATGAAAAAACTGTTCACCGCTGGTTTATTAATGGCACTGGCTTGTTGCTATACGGCTTTTGCTGCGCCTTCATCCATCACTCCGGTATTTCAGGCGCCCACCATGAATATAGAAGGCACTGCCAGCTCTATTGTCAGTAAACTGGATAAATCGCTGATGCTTACGGATGCGCAGAAGCCACGGCTACTCAATATTGTGACCAATTACCTGCGGCAAAAAGTCAATATCCAACCCTTACAGCAAAGCAACCTGAAAGCATATACGACCAAGATGAACAGTATGCAGAATGGATTACATGCGAAACTGAAGCCACTGCTCACCCTTTCACAATACACGGAGTTCCTGGGATTGAAGCCCAAAACTTTTGATGATACCAATGTTTTATCGCAATTATACTACTAAACAAAAGAAGGGTGTATCAAAAGTCTGATTCACCCTTCTTTTATTCGGGCACCTGATGGAGAGAATTTTCGGTATGGCATTATCAGCACCTTCAAACTACTTTTGAGATAGCCTCTTCCTTTATTCGGGTACCTGATGAAGGTTGGCCCCCGTTTAAACAAAGCTCGGCGCTTTCATCTATTTTTGATACATACGCTTTATTAAATGATAATCTGCCTGTCGCGCGCTATTATACGCCAGTTAGCCGTTACCGCATTATGTGTAGCCACATAGGCTTTTTCATACAATGCCACCGTGGGACAAATATGCTTTGGTACCCCATACAACACAGTGCCAACCGGGTATAAAGAAGCATTCTCCACTTTCAATACCAGGTGCTCTTCACTTTGCGATACAGGCACCGCTTCCGGCGCATTCAGGAATTGCACCCGTGGCTGCGGGTTCTCCGCTGCCACCGATTTATGGCCAAGATCACTACAGATGTGCTGACCATCAATCACTGAAATCACACGACTGATCACCAGTGCGGCCCATTTAAAAGACTGCTCCGGCAGGTTGGCCGCGTACCCTGCATCCCAGAAAACAAAAGTACCAGGGCTACAGGTAACACCTTTCCTTGCAGCATGCACCGGGAAAGTAGGCGTACCGCCTGCAACAATGTCTGGCGGTGGAAATCCGTTATTTACAATAGCCCCGGCCAACGTGGCAACGGGCGCATAGGCTGCATCACAACGTTCTTTTCGTATGCTCATGTCCGTATCATGCAGGTGCCCGTCGTAAGCATGCAGCCCTACCGGTACCACCCCAGGTAATGTATCCAGGTATTTATACAGCTCCAGCGCTTCCTGCCCGGGTTTGATACCGGTACGGTTCATACCAACATTCAGATCCACGTACACGGGCAAACGGTGGCCCTGTGCAGAGAAAACCTCGCTGATAGCCAACGCGGCATCAGTATTATCAGTAACGCATGAAAACGCAGTTTGCGGATACTTTTGTACCAGCTCCAGTAAACGCACTATCTTCGGTCCTACCGGCTGGTAAGCCATTAATGCATCCTTTGCATTAACCATCCCCAGCATCTCTCCTTCAGCAATAGTGGCAAATTTGAATTTTGTAATCCCTGCTTCCATGATCAGCTGTACCACCTCGGCGATCTTGCTCGTTTTTACGTGTATCCGTAAACGTTGTATATCATCTATCATTGTTTTTAACAATGAAACATTCTCCTTTATCCTGTCTTCATAAATAACAATCGCGGGAGAATCAACCTGCGCTGCATTTGTAAGCTGATACCATTCCATACAGAAATTTTTAAATTACGTATAGTCTTTGAAGTTATACAAACAAGCTTAAGATCAGGCATCCTATCAATCCGGTAACCGACACAATAGTTTCCATTACTGACCAGGTTTTGATCGTATCTTTTACAGTTAAGTTAAAGTATTCCTTGAACATCCAGAAACCGGCGTCATTTACATGTGAAAACATCAGGCTGCCAGCCCCGGTGGCTAATACCATCAGGTTAGCATTTACACCGGAAGCAGCTATCATTGGCGCCACAATTCCCGCTGTGGTGAGGCCGGCCACCGTTGCAGATCCAATACACACCCTGATAATAGCGGCAATTCCCCAGGCAAGTATCAACGGGTGCAGGTGCATATTCTGTAATGTAAGCGCAATGTAAGCGCTCACCTTACTATCATGCAGTAATTGGGTAAGTGCACCGGAGCCTCCTATTACGAGGATAATAACGGCCACATCACGCACAGCATCATCCATTACCCCCATTACTTTTTTTGGAGGCATGCCTCTTCTTAATCCAAGTAAATACATGCCGTTGAGCACGGCCAGCAACATCACTATTAAAGGATCTCCCAGCCAGTTGGCCAACCTGAAAAGAAAGGTTCCTTCCGGTATCCATAATTTCATTAAAGCCGTAACTGCCAGCAGGAATACCGGCAGCAATGCAGCAAAAAGACTTACAAACATTCCCGGTAACTGCTCTTCCGGGATAGGAGGCGCCACAAACATTTGCCCGGGGGGATTGGTATAGTGTTTCAGGAACCGCGAAAATACCGGTCCTGCCAGGATGATGGCAGGAACAGCCACCATAAAGCCATATAACAAAGTAAGCCCCATATTTGCATGGAACTGTTGTATCAATGCAGTTGGAGAAGGATGCGGAGGTAAATACCCATGTGTAACTGATAAAGATGCCAGCATCGGGATCCCCAGGTACACCACCGGCAATTTTGTACGTGCCGCCACTGTAAAGATCAGTGGCACCATCAATACAAACCCGATGTTATAAAATAAAGGGATGCCTACTATAAATCCAGTGAGCATCAGCGACCATTGTACGTACTTTGGGCCGAACAGGTTCATCAAACCACCGGCAATCTTTTGCCCCGCCCCGCTTTCCGCCACCAGCTTTCCCAACATGCTGCCAAAAACAATGACTACAATCAGGGAGCCCAGTGTTTTGCCAATACCGGTTTGAATAGACTGTGTGATGTCTGCCACGTTCATATGTAACGCCAGGCCCATCAGCAAAGACACAATAAGGAAAGAGAGGAAGGTATTTAAACGCCACCAGGCCACCAGTATTACCAGCAAAAGAATGGCCGCAATAACAATTAATAAGGGCATACAGCTGTTGTTTTACATGAACATGGAAAACAACAAGATAATAAAATATTATTCGTATCTCAAGGCAATGATAGGATCTAATCTGGAAGCCTTATAGGCAGGATATAAACCGGAAACGAGCCCTACTGCAGCACAAATAGATACCCCCACGAAGATCCAGAACCAGGGCACAATAAAGGAAGATTCAAGTATTGCGGAAACGATATTTCCCAGGAGCATGCCCACAAAAACACCGATCAATCCCCCCATCACACTGATAATGATGGATTCATACAGGAACTGGGTGCGTACAACATGACTGGTAGCCCCCAGCGCTTTGGTGACGCCTATTTCGCGTGTTCTTTCCGCTACAGACACCAACATAATATTCATTAAGCCAATAGCAGAACCAAACAGTGTAATAAAAGCGATCGCAATGGCAAAGAGGTTTACCTTCCCTAAACTGGAAAAGAGCATTTCGGCGATACTATCGCTTTTGCTGATCTCAAAATTATCTTCTTCATTGATATTCAATCCCCGTATAATGCGGAACAACCCGGTAGCTTCTCCCTGGGCAGCATCCATCTGTTTAATATCCTTCACAGCCACTGCAATCTGGTAGCTGGCATTAGGCCGGTTAAATACCCTGCGGGTATTGTTCACCGTGGTGATCACGACATTATCGGCACTCATCATTTTACTGCTGCCTTTTGACTTCAGTACACCTATCACACGATAACGGATATCCCCCACCCGGATAGTATTATTCACCACATTCTTTAACTGTTTGCCAAAAAGTTTTTCCGCTACATCAACACCAAGGATCGCTACATTTCTTCCGGACTGTACATCCAGCTGGTTAAAATCCCTGCCCTGTGAAATTTCATAATTGGAGATCTGGAGGTAGTGCTCATCGCCTCCTATCACCTGTACATTGGGATTGGTTTTCTTATCGTCCTTGTAAACTGTGGCAATGCCGGTAGCCTGGAGAGACACGCTTACGGTAGCAGGAAACGTATAGCGGTCGCGGAATGCCACCGCTTCCTGGTAACGGATAATTTTATTACTGTTGGATTTCTTTACCTTTTTTATATTCTTGTTTCCTTTAGAAGCCTTCCTGTCATCATCCCCGATATGCACCTGCATCCCGCGGTTACGGATAGAGAAACTGTTGGCCCCCATACTTGCAAAACTGCTGTAGATACTGCTCTTCATACTGTCGATGGCCGTAAGGATCCCTACAAGCACCGTGATACCCAATGCAATGATAGACACAGTAAGACCTGTGCGCAACTTGTTGCTGGTTACAGAACGGTATGCCAGGGAAAAAATATCTCTTGATTGCATAATAAAGGGTTACCTATAAAGTTAACGTAATATACCTATTTAATCCATTCAATTTGGGATGAACGGCGTGTAGTATAAAAGAGAAGACCGAAGCGGATCATTTAAATCGCTTCGGTCTTCCCGGTTATTTTATAAGCCAACAGCTTTTACAGCCAGCATAATAACAGGTTGGGGAACAGGCCCAATACCAGTACCAGGGCAATAGCCAGCACCAGGGCAGCTTTAAAGCCACCGGAAACGGGTTCTACTTCAGGTTCGCCCTGTTTAAAATACATGGCGATGATCACCCGGAAATAATAGTATACGCTGATGGCAGCACACAACACCGCGATCAGTACCAGCCATAAAATATGACCATGTTCAATAGCGGCAGATAAAACAAAGTATTTGGCAAAGAAACCGGCGGTTACCGGGATACCTGCCAGGGAGAACAGGAATACTGCTACCGCTGCGGCCAGTAAAGGCTGTTTGCGGGCCAGGCCGTTGAACCCTTCAAAGGTATAGTCTTTCAGTTTCATCAGCACTGCAAACACGCCGATGGTAGCAATACTGTAAGCAGCAGCATAAAGGATGATTCCCTCTGTCCCCCTGTTGTTCATTGCTACTACTGCAAACAGCATAAAGCCCGCCTGTGCAATACTGGAATAAGCCAGCATGCGTTTTACACTTTGCTGGAATACTGCGCTGAAGTTACCAAGTACCAGGGTAGCAGCAGTGATAATGGAAAGGACCAGCGTCCAGTGTCCGCTGATGTTACCTCCCGCAAAGCTGCTGTGGAACATCCGCAGGAAAGCCACAAATCCGCCCGCTTTTACTACAGTCGACATAAAAGAGGTGAACACAGTAGGAGATCCGTCATATACATCCGGTGTCCAGAAATGGAATGGTACTGCAGATACTTTAAAGGCAAGTGCAAATACCATCAGGATGATACCGCATAACGCCAACGGGTGTACGCTTTCTGCACCCAGTCCCAAACCGGCAATATCGAAAGTGCCGGCAGCGCCATAAATCAGGGTAATACCCATGAGCAATATACCGGTAGAGAAAGACCCCATCAGGAAATACTTCAGGGAAGCTTCATTACTTTTCAGGCTTTTCTTATCAGCACCCGCAAGGATATACTGCGGGATAGACATAATTTCAACCGCCAGGAACAACATCAGCAGGTTGCTGAATGAGGTGGCCAGCGAAATACCTGCCAGGATAAAAAATATCAGTGCGAAATAATCGGCCACATGTTCTCCTACCTTTTCAAACTCACTGCCTGATAACAGGAAATATAACAAGGTGGCGCCCAATGCTACTGCATTGAACAGCACACCAAATTTGGTCACTTCAATCATACCATACATAATATACCCGCCATGCTCTGCAGACGGATATTGCGCCAGGTTAGCAATAAATGCTATGAGGATGGCCGCGATGGCAAAAAATTTAATATGCTGCTTATTGCGTACAAATAAACCAACAAACATCAGTACAACGCCCGATAAAGCAGTAGAAATTAGTGCATTCATATTTTTGCGTTACAAAACCCCGTTACAAATTTTTCCATTCCGGTATTCAGCTGATAGCTGAAGATCAGAATAATTTACTTACCACTTCAGATGTGCCGCTCACCAGGTCCAGCATAGGTTTGGGATAAACGCCCAGCACTATGATCATGATCACCACCAGGCTCAAAGCCAGCGTTTCACCAGGCTGCAGATCTGTAGTAGTTGCGGTCAGTTCATTTCCCTCGCCAAATATCACCTTCTGAATCATACCCAGGGTATACACAGCAGAAAGGATAATACCTAAGCCGGCAAATGCCATAAACCAGTGATTATATTGGAACAATCCGCTGAACATCAGGAACTCCCCAATGAAACCATTGGTAAGTGGTAAGCCGATGTTAGCCAAACTGATAATAACGAGGAAAATAGCCATACGCGGCGCTTTTTGCGCCATGCCGCCCATCTGGTCCAGGTTTTTGATACCCAGGCGGTTCTGGATTACTTCCACGATGATCCACAAGCCAATGATATTGATACCGTGGTTAAACATCTGTACCATTATACCCTGGAGGCTTTGTTCGTTATTGGCGAAAATAGCTGCGCACATCAAACCGATATGGGCTATGGAAGAGTAAGCAATTAACCGTTTCAGGTCGTTTTGTACCATGGCGATGCAGGAGGCGTAAATAATGCCGATGATACATAATACAATCGCCACATCAGACCACATGGCAGCGCCCTGTGGCAATACCGGCAGCAGCCAGCGGATCACGCCAAACAAACCCATTTTCACCATTACACCGGAAAGGATCATGGTAACAGGCGTAGGCGATTGCTCATAGGTATCGGGTTGCCAGGTATGAAAAGGGAATACCGGCATCTTAATGGCAAAGGCCACAAAGAACAACCAGAACAGCCATTTCTGGTCTTCCGGGTTCACCTGCATAGTGGTGAAGGAAGTCCAGCTGAAAGAGTGATCCGGTGTTTGTGAATAGAGGTAGATAATACCTACCAGCATCAGCAGCGAGCCCAGGAAAGTGTATACAAAGAATTTAAAGGTAACCGTGATCCGTTTTTCACCACCCCACAAAGAGCAGAGGAAATAAACAGGGATCAGGGCCAGTTCCCAGAATATGTAAAACTGCAGGGCATCAAAAGCGGTGAACACACCGGTTAAGCCGGCCTGCGATAATAACATCAAACCATAAAAGACATTTGCCTTTTCGTAGCTGCGGTTATAAATAGTAATGAAAACAAGCAGGGAAGCAATCGCTGTAAGTAAGCAAAGCATCACACCCATTCCATCTAATCCAACACGGAACTGACTCCCCAGCTGCGGAATCCAGTTGGCAACAAAGTTCAGGCTGTCGGGAGCAGTACGAAAGCGGCACCACGATCCGATTGCTATCACCACTGTTGCCAGCGATGAGATCATGCCCAGCACTTTTGGCCCGGATCCCTTCAAACCAAATGCAATAAGGCCCGCTATGAAAGGAATCAATATTAATAAAACTGTCAACATAATTTATCTGCGCTTGTAACTTCTGCTATTGGTTTATAATAAGAATCCGATCACAAATAATAAGATCATACCGATGACCATCGCAAAGATGTAAAATCCTACCTGTCCGTTCTGTACCAGGCGGATCTGCTGCCCCCCCCATTGTACACCGCGGCCTACGCCGTTCACCAGTTTGTCGATACCCGCTTTTTCCACCACATCGCGGAAGAAACGGGACAATTCATACAATGGCTTTACGATAATAGTATCATACAGTTCATCTATATACCATTTGTTTTCGAGCACTTTTGCCAAACCAGTACTTTCCTGACCTGCATCTTCAAACTTCGTGAATTTCTGACGAGCCAGCAGGATAAATACAATTACCAATACACTGCTCACTCCCATCAGCAGCCACTCAGTGTTGTGCGACAGGTGATGTTCCACAGCGAAAGGCGCAGACGGTGCAAACACCGGCGCCAGGTATTCTGCCAGCATGTTCTTCGTTCCAAAAACTTCCGGTAAACCAACATAACCACCTACCACTGAAAGTACTGCCAGGATCACCAATGGAACAGTGATAGCAGCAGGGCTTTCATGCAGGTGATGCTCCTGTTCGTGGGTACCGCGGAATTTACCGCTGAAAGTGATATAATATAAACGGAACATGTAGAAAGCTGTCATCAGCGCGCCTATCAGACCCAATACATATAGAACGGGGTTGTTGGCAAACGCTTCTGCCAGGATCTCATCTTTGGAAAAAAAGCCGGAGAAACCGGGAATACCTGCAATAGCCAGGCATCCTACGAAGAATGTCCAGGCAGTGGTAGGCATAAACTTTCTGAGCCCACCCATTTTCCTGATATCCTGTTCACCACCCATTGCGTGGATCACGGAACCGGAACCGAGGAACAGCAGGGCTTTGAAGAAGGCGTGCGTCATTACGTGAAACACCGCGGCTCCATAAGCGCCCACACCCAGGGCCAGGAACATATAACCTAACTGGCTCACGGTTGAATAAGCCAGTACTTTTTTAATATCATTCTGCTTTAATGCAATAGAGGCGGCAAACAGGGCGGTAGCGAGACCAATAACAGCAATCACCGTTTGTATATGCGGCGCCAGGGTATAGATCACGTTGCTGCGTGCAATCATATAGATACCGGCGGTCACCATCGTAGCCGCGTGGATCAGGGCTGATACCGGCGTAGGACCTGCCATCGCATCCGGTAACCAGGTATATAAAGGAATCTGTGCAGATTTACCCATGGCGCCTACAAACATCAGCATGGCAATAGCGGTGATAATACCGTTGTTCATGCCCAGTGGCGCTGCTTTGGCAAATACTTCAGGGAAAGTAACCGTACCAAACTGCAGGATCATGAAGAAGATGGCGATCAGGAAACCAAGGTCGCCGATGCGGTTCATCACGAATGCTTTTTTTGCTGCATTGTTATAGCTGGTATTTTTAAACCAGAACCCGATGAGGAGATAAGAACAAAGACCAACACCTTCCCAGCCAATGAACATCATCACATAGTTGGCGCCCAGCACCAGTATCAACATGGAAAAGACGAACAGGTTGAGATAAGCGAAATATCTTGCAAAGCCTTCATCGCTCTCGTCGTGCATGTAAGAAGTAGAGTAGATATGGATCAGCGTACCAACGCCGGTGATCACCAGCAGGAACAAGGCACTCAGCTGATCTACCTGGAAGGCGAAAGGAATCTGCAGGGAGCCTACAGATATGAAATCAAACAGGTGCACTGTTTGTGCGGAAAATCCCGGGGCTTTAACTTCCAGAAATATTAATAAGCTAATCACAAAGGACGCCAGCACTGCGCCACTTCCAACAAATCCTACCAGGGACTTGGATAAAAATCTGCGTCCCAATCCATTCACCAGGAAACCCAATAATGGTAAAAATGGTACCAGCCAAACAAGATTAATCATTTATCAATTCTATTTACGACGTCGAAAAATTTAATAATTGAGAAAGCAGAATTATTAATTTTTCAGCCTGTTAAGAATGTTAATATCTACTGAGTGTGTGTTTCTGTATACCATCGTAATGATAGCCAGTCCAACCGCCACTTCTGCAGCTGCTACCACCATTATAAAGAATACAAAGAGTTGTGCAGAACCGGCATCTACCCTGCCTGCATCTGCCCACATCTTGGAAAATGATACCATCAGCAGGTTTACTGCATTCAGCATCAGCTCTATGCACATAAAAATAATAATCGCATTTCTGCGCATCAGAACACCCATCACACCTATGCAGAACAAGGCGATACTCAGGAATATGTAATATTGAACAGGCATAAAATAAATTACGAGTTAGAAATTACGGATCATTCATCCGTATGGCTATTCTTTTTTACCGATTACCACGGCGCCGATCATTGCGCTGAGGAAGAGGATACTGCTCACTTCAAACGGCACCACATATTGTTTGAACAGGATCACACCAAGATTTTTGATCAGCCCGATATCAGTAGCACTTGTGCTCAGGGCCGGCATGCTGGCATCGCGTAATGCAGCCACCAGTACCACCAGTAATGCACCACCGCTGATAGCGCCGGCATATTTCAGCCAGTTACGCTTCTGGGGCTCCAGTTCAGCATTCAGGTTCATGAGCATCAGTACGTACAGGAACAATACCATGATAGCGCCCGCATATACAATGATATGTACTACTGCCAGGAACTGGGCATTCATCATGATGTAATGCCCTGCTATGGTAAAGAATGTTACGATCAGGCACAACACGCTCGTCACAGGATTTTTACTCAATACCACGCCCAGCGCTGATACCAGCGCCACGACCGACAGCACCATGAAAATTATTTGTTGTATACTCATTCCCATCTCTGCTATGTTTGACTATTGTATTTTTAGCTAAATGTGCGCTGTGAATAATATTATTTGCCTTCTTTCGGATGAGGAATCAGCAGATCATCTTTTCCATAGATAAAGCCTTTACGCTGGTAGTTTGCAGGGGCAAATGTTTCAGACATATAAACTGCATCTTTCGGACAAGCTTCTTCACAAAAACCACAGAAAATGCAACGGAGCATATTGATCTCATATTTCGCTGCATACTTTTCTTCCCTGTACAGGTGCTCTTCCCCTTCTTTTCTTTCTGCTGCTTCCATGGTAATGGCTTCAGCAGGACAGGCCACTGCGCACAATCCGCAGGCGGTGCATCTTTCACGTCCTTCTTCATCCCGGTTCAGCACATGTAACCCGCGGAATACGGGGCTGAAATCACGCTTTTTTTCAGGAAAGCTAACAGTGGCTTTCTTCTGAAAAAGGTGCTTAAAAGTGATACCCATACCTTTGGCAATAGCAGGAATGTACATCTTCTCGGCCAGTGTCATTGGCCGGCGGTCTACTGCTTTTGCCCTGTTAGTTAATGCTTGCATAATGAATGCTTTATTTAATCCACACGTTCTGTGTGTATTTAATCAGATAATAATTAGTGTTGACGGGCCAATACCAGGGCTCCGGTGATCAACATATTTACCAGTGCCAGCGGGATCATGATCTTCCATCCCAGGCGCATCAGCTGGTCGTAACGGAATCTCGGAACCGTCCAGCGTACCCACATAAAGAAGAAAATGAACAGCAGTGTTTTTACAAACAATGCCAGGAACCCGAGGATGGTCACCACGTTCGGATCCAGGCCCAGCTTATCCATGTAAGGGAAGGCATAACCACCGAAGTACATGGTAGAGATCAGCGCAGAACTGATGAACATGTTGATATATTCCGCGAACAGGAAGAAACCGAGTTTCATGGAAGAATATTCCAGGTGATAACCACCATTCAGTTCGTTCTCAGCTTCCGGTAAATCGAATGGAGCGCGGTTACATTCAGCAAAAGCGCATACCAGGAAGATAAAAAATCCTAATGGCTGATACACCACGTTCCATAAACCATGACGCTGTTGTTCTACAATATCTTTCAGGCTCAGGGAGCCGGTGAGCATCAGTAATGCGATCAGTGCAAGTCCCATTGGCAGCTCATAGGAAATGATCTGTGAAGCTGCACGTACAGAAGCCAGCAGGGAGTATTTATTATTGGAGGCCCAGCCACCGATCATAATTCCATATACGCCCATACTTACCACGCCGAAGATGAAGAGTATCCCGATGTTCACATCTGCGATCTGCAGGGAAACGGTGCGGCCGGCAATTACCAGCGAATCGCCCCAGGGGATCACCGCGCTGGTCATACAGGCTACCAGCATGGCAATAGAAGGACCTAATACGAAGAGGAAGCGGTTGGAATTGGCAGGAATGATCTCTTCTTTAAAGAAGAGCTTACCACCATCTGCCAGCGGTTGCAGCAGTCCCATGAAACCTGCGCGGTTAGGGCCTAAACGGTCCTGGATCCAGGCGGCTACCTTTCTTTCGCCCCAGGTGGAATACATGGCCACTACCAGTGAAAGTACCAGCACTCCCGATATCAGGAGCACTTTTTCAATTACAAAAAACCAATCTATGCTTAATAAGGTCATACTTACACGTAATTACGATTGTTACTTCTTAAAATCATCAGAGTGAGCAGGTCCGTTGATCTTCGACAGATCAATATCCGGCCTGTTTACCTTGCTTTCAGAGTGGATATCAAACAACAACCGTGGTTGTCTGCCATCCAGTACTTCCACCAGCGGATCTTTAGGTTTTACGGTATTTACGTAGTGACCCTGGGAAATAACGCTGTTACGTTCTATCTTGCGCGGACCTTCAATGATCCAGTCCTTTGCATCTTTCTTATCAAAACGGCAGGTATCACAGATAAAATCTTCCACTTCCCCGTATTTATCTTTCCGGGCAGTTACGCGGAATACTTCATCACCACGCATCCAGAGCACAGTTTTACCGCAGCATTTCGGATTTTCGCAGTTGCGGTGTGCGTCTACCGGTTTCAGGAACCATACGCGGTTTTTAAAGCGGAAGGTTTGATCGGTTAAAGCGCCTACCGGGCAAACATCGATAACGTTACCGATAAAGTCGTTATCGAGCGACTGGGAAATGTAGGTGCTGATTTCGGAAGCATCTCCACGGCCCAGGATACCATGTTCGCGTTTTTCGGTGAGCTGATCGGCAGTGTATACACAACGGTAGCAAAGGATGCAGCGTGTCATGTGCAGTTTGATATGATCGCCGAGATCCACTTTATCAAATGTTCTGCGCTTGAACTCGTAGCGGGTGGCATCAGCGCCATGCTCATAGCTCAGGTCCTGCAGGTGGCACTCTCCCGCCTGATCACAAACCGGGCAATCCAGCGGGTGATTGAGCAGCAGGAATTCCACCACGCCCTTACGTGCATCCAGTACTTCCGGTGAAGTGATGTTGGCTACTTCCATACCATCCATTACAGTGGTGCGGCAGCTGGCCACCAGTTTAGGCATGGGGCGCGGATCGGCATCGGAGCCTTTAGATACTTTTACCAGGCAGGTACGGCATTTACCACCGCTGCCCTGCAGTTTGGAATAGTAACACATGGCCGGCGGCACTACTTCTCCTCCTATCTTCCGGGCCGCATTCAATATGGTTGTACCGGGTTCCACCTCTACAGAGATGTTATCGATTTTAACCTTAAATAATTTTATTTCCTCCGCCATCTTAATATCTTTTGTGCTCACGGGGAGCAACGTTTGTTATATATAGATTCTTTTTTTCAGTAGATGCGTACCTGTTATACCGCCGCAGGTGTTGGCACCGGCAACGGATCTGCGTAATGGGCCAGGCCAAAATTACGGGTCTGTGATTCGTCGGGATTTGCCACATGCCATTCAAATTCATCACGGAAGTGACGGATGGCTGCTGCTACCGGCCATGCTGCTGCATCGCCGAGCGGGCAAATCGTATTCCCTTCTATTTTACGCTGGATGTCCCACAGTAAATCGATGTCGCTCATTTTGCCTTTACCGTACTCAATATTGTGCAGTACTTTCTTCATCCATCCGGTACCTTCACGGCAGGGGCTGCACTGGCCGCAGCTTTCATGGTGATAAAAACGTGCGAAGGTAAGGGTGTTGCGCACAATACACTGGTCTTCATCCATCACTATAAATCCGCCGGAGCCCAGCATAGAACCTGTTGCAAACCCGCCATCGGCCAGGCTTTCATAGGTCATCATACGGGTTTCGCCTTTTGCTGTTTTCAGCAGCAGGTTAGCGGGTAATACCGGTACGGAAGAACCACCGGGGATACAGGCTTTCAGCCTTTTATTATTTTTGATACCACCGCAGTATTCATCGGAATAGATGAATTCTTCTACAGAGATATTCATTTCAATTTCATAAACACCGGGTTTGTTGATATTACCGCAGGCGGAAATGAGCTTGGTACCGGTAGATTTGCCGGTGCCGTATTTAATGTATTCGTCGCCGCCGATATTGATAATAGGTACTACAGCAGCAAGTGTTTCCACGTTGTTTACCACTGTGGGCGACTGCCACAGGCCTTTCACCGCAGGGAATGGCGGTTTAATGCGCGGGTTACCGCGTTTGCCTTCCAGGGATTCTATCAGGGCCGTTTCTTCACCACAGATATAGGCGCCGGCGCCGCGTTGTACATATATTTCAAGATCGAAACCGCTACCCTGGATATTTTTACCCAGCCAGCCTTTATTTTTTGCTTCTGCAATGGCCTGTTCCAGGATATCCGGGATCCAGGCATACTCTCCACGGATGTAGATATAGCAACTGTTAGCGCCGAGAGCAAAGCTGGAGATCAGTAATCCTTCAATGAGGAGATGAGGAATAAATTCCATGAGGTAGCGGTCTTTGAACGTACCTGGTTCCGATTCATCCGCATTACAAACCAGGTAGCGTGGCACGCCTTCCGGTTTGGCGATGAAACTCCATTTCAGGCCGGTGGGGAAACCTGCGCCGCCACGGCCTCTCAGGCCACTCTTCTTCACTTCGTCCAGTACGCCGTCCGGCCCCAGGGTTTTCAGCGCTTTTTCAGCTGCAGCATAACCGCCGTTGCTCCGGTAGGTATCAAAGTACCGGATGCCTTCAATATGTGCTTTATCTAACAGTAATTTGCGTCCCATTGTCTTCCTTATGGTGTAATGTTACCGGTATTCCCGGCGCCATTACCAGATTTGTGTATATCTTTTATGCCTTACGTATGCCGTGTTGCGAAATGCGTTCTGCCAGCCTGTAGAACAGGAGCCCTGCGCTTACGCCACAGGTAACGGAAACAAGCCAGTTATCGATCCGCCACAGCGCAGTGAGTAACACCATCAGCAGTATTGCCTCCACCACTAATAATTTGTGGCGCTGATACATTTCCTTTAAACGCATGATCATGTTGTTCTTTGGATGCATCAGTTGGCGTTTGCTTTAGACCTGCATTCTGCAATGATTTCATCTACTTTGGCCGGCGTAAGGTGTTCCCGGTAATGTTTACCCAATTGCATCATGGGAGCATAACCGCAGGCGCCGAGGCATTCCACCGTTTTAAGGGTAAACAGCCCATCGGCGGTAGTTTCACCTACGCCGATACCCAGCTTGCTTTTAATGTAATCAATGATCTGATCGGAGCCACTTACCATGCACGGACCTGTTTGGCATACCTCAAATAAATAGGTACCTACGGGTTTCAGGTTAAACATGCTGTAGAAGGTAGCTACTTCATACACTTCAATTGATTTCAGTTGCAGTAAAGTTGCAACGTAGTCCATTGTTTCTGCACTCAGCCATCCACCAAATGCTTCCTGAGCCAGGTGCAACACCGGTATCAATGCACTTTTCTGCTTCCCTTCCGGGTAGCGTGCAATGATTTCTTTTACTTTATTCAGTTTCTCTTCAGAAAATTGAACCACAGCCATTTTTTTATTCAGCTTTAATCTTCGAAATATTCAATAGCGCAACTACGCATCCAGTTCACCTGCAATCAGGTTCAGGCTACTCATACAAACGATCGCATCGCTCAGCATAGAGCCCTGTACCAGTTCGGCGTAGGCCTGGTAGTAAATGAAGCAGGGACGGCGGAAGTGCAACCGGTAAGGGCTGCGGCCACCATCGCTGATCAGGTAAAAACCAAGTTCGCCGTTGGCCCCCTCCACTGCGTTGTACACTTCACCCGGAAGTATATCCGCTTCTCCCATCACTATTTTAAAGTGATAGATGAGTGCTTCCATTTTTGTATACACATCCTGCTTCTGAGGCAGGTAATAAGCAGGAATATCTGCGTGATAAACATCTGCAGGCAGGCTTTTCAGTTTATCCATCGCCTGGCGGATAATGCTGATGCTTTCCCACATTTCCGCGTTACGCACCTGGAAACGATCGTAGCTGTCGCCGGTAGTACCTACCGGTATAGAGAAGTCGAAATCCTGGTAAGAGCTGTAAGGATTGGCTACGCGCACATCGTAGTCGACACCGGCTGCACGCAGGTTAGGACCGGTGAACCCATAACTGAGCGCTCTTTCCGCAGAGATAGCGCCCACGCCCTGCGTACGTTCCATGAAAATACGGTTACGGGTAAGCAGGGTTTCAAATTCTTTCAGTACAGCAGGATATTCGTTCAGGAAGCGTTCTATTTTTGCAAAGGCTGCGGGGGTGAAATTCCTTTCAAATCCACCAATACGGCCGATGTTGGTAGTGAGGCGGGAACCGCAGATCTCTTCATAAATTTCGTAGATCAGTTCGCGGTAGGTCATCACGTATACGAAGCCGGTTAATGCACCGGTATCTACTCCCATTACAGAGCTACAGATCAGGTGATCTGCAATACGGGCCAGCTCCATGATGATTACGCGCAGGTAATCCACTCTTTTAGGCGTTTCAATGCCGAGGAGCTTTTCTACTGTGAGCAGCCAGCCCATATTATTGATAGGGGCGGAGCAGTAGTTCAGGCGGTCCGTGAGCGGTGTGATCTGGTAATAAGGGCGGCGTTCTGCAATTTTTTCAAATGCGCGGTGAATATACCCTACGGTAGAAACAGCGCTTACAATACGTTCGCCATCGATTTCCAGAATGTTCTGAAATACGCCATGCGTAGCCGGGTGCGTAGGGCCCAGGTTAAGCGTTTGCGTATCTTTTTCTATAGAGCCTTCCGGCAGTTTTATATGTTGTTTCTGATCTAACATAACCTCGTTGTATTAAAGATTTCCTCCCCTTCCAAACATCTCATCATCTTTATCGATGCGCATGGAGTCTTCCAGCGGAAATTCCTTTCTCATGGGGAAATAGGTCATTTCGTCTACATTCAGTACACGGATCAGGTTAGGATGCCCTACAAAGTTGATCCCGAAGAAATCGTAAGTTTCCCTTTCCATCCAGTTGGCAGATTCGTACAGTTTAGTAGCTGTAAAAACATCTGGTTTGGCTACGGGTGCAAAAACTTTCAGACGGAGCCTGATATTATCCTGCAGGTTATGCAGGTGATATACTACTGCCAGTTCTTCGTTCTTCCGTTCAGGATAATGCACAGCAGTGATATCCGTTAAAAAACGAAAACGCAATTCCTCATCATCAAACAGGAATTGCATTACTTTCAGGTTATAATCTTTCTGTGCGGTGAGGGTAAGCAGCCCAAACGGCTCTTCAAAGCCGGTTAGCACATCTCCAAACTTCTCCGTCAGGCGTTGCTGTATGCGTTCGTTTGTTAAAGACATTAACAATTTGAAATTTACGATTTACAATTAACCATTCCCCTCTGCTTACTTGATACCGTAAGACTCCATCAGTTCTTTATACCTGTCGGAGTTACGGCGGCGGAGACTTTCCTGGCCTACCAGGGCTTGTATTTTCATGAAGCCATCGATGATGCCTTCCGGTCTTGGAGGACATCCCGGCACATACACATCTACCGGAATCACCTGGTCTATACCCTGTAAAACAGAATAGGTATCAAATATACCACCGCTGGAAGCGCAGGCGCCCACCGCCATTACCCAGCGTGGTTCTGCCATTTGCAGGTATACCTGGCGTACAATAGGTCCCATTTTTTTGGAAATGGTGCCCATTACCATCAGCAGATCGCACTGGCGCGGCGTAAAGGCCATACGTTCAGCCCCGAAACGGGCCATATCGTAAGTGGCTGCCATGGTAGCCATAAATTCGATACCGCAGCAGGAGGTAGCAAATGGCAAAGGCCAGATAGAGTTTTTACGCGCCAAACCTATCACCTTGTCAAAAGAGGTGGCATAAAACCCTTCACCGGAATATCCCTCGGGGATTTCCACCATCTTCACCTTGTTATTATATTGAACCGGACGAGCCATTGGTTTTAGTTTAAAGAGTTAATTAATCTTCCCATTTCAGTGCACCCTTCTTTGTAATGTAGATAAATCCACATAAAAAGAAGCCCACAAACATCAGCACAGCTGTAAAGCCTTCCCATCCCAACTCCCTGAAATTAACCGCATAAGGATAGAAAAAGATTACTTCCACATCAAATAACACGAAAAGAATAGCGGTCAGAAAGTACTTGATGGCCACCGGCTGACGGGCGTTGCCCTTTTGCTCGATACCACTTTCAAAGTTAATAAGCTTGTCGCTGGTTTTGCGTTTAGGACCTAAAAAGTGAGTAGCTAACATCGTGATCCCAACGAAACCTAAAGCAGCAATTAATTGCAGTACTATAGGGAAATAGCTAAAAGGAGTGGTCGTTGCTGACAAAAATACAGTTTCTGTATACATAAGCTTCCCGATAAAAACATTGTCCGAATGCGCAAAAATACTGTAAGTTGACCAATTATCAAATCTATTAGGAGTTAAAATATTATCTTTTTTCACCAACCGGAAACTAAAAAACCTCCTGTGAGTACAGGAGGTTTTTTAGCAATTATATGCAAATAATGCTTATTTCTTGTTCTGGCCCTGTTTGGCAGCTGGCTTAGCGGCCGGTTTTTCGCGGGCAGCCATGTTTTCGTTGATCTGTTTAACAGCACTGTTATTCGGATCTATGGCAGACAGTTTATCGGCATATACCTTAACGTTGGCTTTATCTTCCTTAAAGTAGTAATATAACAGCTCGTAAGTGTAAGCATTGATCAGTGTACTTCTGTTTTTAGCAGGATCCACTTCAGAAATTTCTATATACTTGTCGTAGAAAGGTTTTGCTACACCAGCCTGAGCCTGTGGGTCTTTCGCAAAATTGCTCTGACCTCTCCAATAGTAACCTGTACCCAGTTCAGGTTTCGCTTCAATCACCTTCTGGAAAGCAGAATCAGCTTTGGCCAGCAGGGTAGTATCGAAAGGCTTAACATTTACTGCACCATAGTAGTAGTTGATACCTACGTTGAAGTAATCGATCGCCTGTAATTGTATCTTATTGGCAAGGCTGAGTTGATTCGCTTTATCATACCATTCTGCTGCAGCGGTATATTTCCTGGCTGCTTTCAGCTGATCAGCGATCTGGATGAATGTTTCCGGATCCTTTGAAGTGATTGAGTTAGCATATTTTTCCAGGTAACCCAGGGCTTTGGTAGTGTAACCTTCCTGAGTAGCGGAATCAGAGGATTTCAGCTTCATGTAGATGGCTGACAACAGTTTATAGTCTGCTGAATCCAGTTTGCTTTCGCCTACCTCCTGCACATAAGCATCCATTGTTTTCTGTGCGTTCAGGGAATCGCCTTTCTGGAGATAAGAGTCACCGATCAGCAGAACCAACTGGTTTTTATTGGCATCAGTAGCACCGGACAATGCTGCCTGGCCTTTGCTGATAGCCGCATCATAATCTTTCTTGAAGAAAGAGATAGAAGCCGCCAGCAGTTCGTTTTTAGTTTTATCAGCAGGATCTGCTACCGCCATGTATTTTTCCAGGTATTGCGCTGCATTTTCCCAGGAAAGCTGATCTTTCTTAGGAGTAGTGTAGAACAGGAACAGTTCATAGAAAGCCGGGCCATATTTAGGATCCATGTTGGTAGCTTTGGTATAATCAGCCACAGCTTCTGCTTTCAGCCTGGCGTTATAGTTCACCAAACCCTGTTTCATCACTGCTTCAGCGTTGTTAGGATCAAGCTCCAGTGCTTTCTCATAAGTAGTGATGGCTTTACCACCATTTTCACCACCCAGGAAGCGGTAAGCATCTCCCAGTTCAATATAGTCGGCTGCAGTTGGCGTGTATTGTTCTTTTTTCTTACGGCCTTCATTGTTCAGGAGTTTTTCCATCACAGTGAGGGCATATGCACGGTCGCCACCTTTGATTTCGCTGTTGGCATCAGCAATAGCACGGGCAACATCGCCATCGCGGCCCTGTGTGGCAGTGCTGGCGCCTTCAAACTTGGCTTTAGCAGCAGCAGCGTCTCCCTTCAGCAGGTCAATACGCCCCATACCAACCTGCAGTAAAGCAGAGGTGGGAACCGCCTGCAAACCCTTCTGGAAAGTAGCGGCTGCACCTGCAACATCCTCCATACCAAGTTGGGCTATACCGAGGTAATAATACGCTTTGTCTTCCGTAGGCTTTGCTGCGATCACTTTCTCTAAATTCTGCTTGGCAGACAGGTACTTACCATAATACAGGTCTTTCAGTCCGTCTTCCACAGATTGGGCCATCACACTGCTTGAGGCAGCGCAAAGCAATGCTACGATTAAACTTTTCCGTTTGTTCATGCAATCTGGTTTTTTAGTTTTAGTTGTGTTTTTCTTCTACTTTAGGTTGGCTTCCCTGAATACTACATTCAATCTCGCCGGGAATAACCGGAACTGCTTCATTACAAGCTGTCCTTCATAACTGCCGAGAAACGTTGCAAATCCACTGCCAAGACCGTGATATGGTTCTTTCAGGCAATAGAAAAAGCCGCGTTTTAACGGATAGGTGCCTATACCAATATAGGCCTGGTATGGCTTAACAAATTCCGAACCATTGTCTGCCCTAAGTCTAACTACAGATACTTCACGTGTAAAAGCCATTGACAATGAATCGTTAGGATCAGAGATCCAGCTAACACCTATTACTCCAATCGCGTTCTTATTTTTTGTTACATAATCCACCACTTCAGGGTTTGTTTTCGCAGCCATTGTATTGGTTGGCAAAGGCTTACCCTTATTGATGGAATCCATAATATACCGCACAGTGCTTGAGTTGGCATTATCAAACACCAGCTGCCATTTCCTTTCATCGTTGGTGCCATCCATGATCCCTCTCACCTGTTCCATATTCAGCACAGAATCAGGATTATCTTTATTTACTACCAGCGCAAGTGCGTCCCAGGCAAGTAAAAGGCTGTTAGGCGTAATTTTAATCTGCTTGAAGTAGTCGCGTTCCTGCTGGTTGAAATCGCGGGTAACGATTACCAAACGGGCACTATCATTTAAAAGATCTTTAAAGCAATCAGCCTCCGGTTTATAGGTAGGGATGATATGTGCTTTCGGATACAGTGATTCAAAAACCTTTATCTCAGAATCAATCAGCGGCTTGTATGTTTCATCCACACTGATTCGGATGGTGCCTTCTGTTGCTGTATCTAATTTCTTCGCATTTGGATTTGGCCCGCACGAGGCCATCATCAATATAATAGCTGCTAAATATACAGCATTCATTCTTTCTAAACTGAAAAACATATCACACCTCTTTAGTTCCTGTTAAAAAAAAGTTTTCTCACTCCGTTATAAACCCTAAAGAGGCCGTAGACTATCAAAACCGCACCAACAATACTCATCATCTGCGGGGATAACCTGAATTCACCCAATCCCAGTTTTTCCGCAAAAATTGCGAACAAACCAAAGAGTATAAAGAATATTCCCCTGATCAGCTCACCCATTGGCCGATACCTGTTTTCCTGCCGTCTGCTTGTTTGTTCTTCGTGTGTTTCCATGTTGCGAATTACAATTATACAAAAAATAATTTTTTAATCGGGTATAGAGAATTTTAGAAGAATGTTAAAAAACTGACTTAAAACCGCACTCTTTTACTTGTCCAGCCGCAATTTGAGGCATTTTTTCAACATGTTGTAATTTTTTGATTTAAAATATGATCATTTACTGGATATTATAGTTTGCAGTAAACCTCCCTCTATAACCTGAAAATCCCTGCTTTTTCTCCCGATTCCTGTTAAAAGATGCAAATAGACACACATTTCCATAATATCTTGTAGGTTTGCGGCCTGATATTCAAATATTCATCCGCATGAAGATATTGATGGTTTGCCTGGGCAATATTTGCCGTTCCCCGCTGGCAGAGGGGATCATGAGACATCTGGCAACAGCAAGAGGGCTGGAATGGGAAATTGACTCCGCCGGCACCGGTAACTGGCACGTGGGTGATCCGCCGGATCACCGCTCCATAAAGGAAGCCAGAAGAAATGGTGTGGACATCACCGGGCTGAGAGGCAGGCAATTCCAGGCCGCCGACTTTGATACCTTTGACCGCATCTATGTTATGGACAGGAATAATTATGCCGATGTATTGCGGAAAGCCCGTAACGACGCAGATAAAGCAAAGGTAGCCTTCCTGCTGCCGGATCAGCAGGATGTTCCTGATCCCTGGTTTGATGATGCACTGTTTGCACCCGTTTATAAAATGATCTATGAGGCCTGCGAAAACATCGCAGACCAGCAACTATAAAATTTTTAATATTTTTTGAGATGATAAAGCCCGGTATTCCCAAAGGCACCCGTGATTTTGGCCCCGTAGTAGTAAGAAAGCGTAACTATATTTTCCAGACCATCCGCGAAACGTTCGAAGTATTCGGCTTCCAGCCGCTGGAAACACCCGCGATGGAAAATCTATCTACCCTCACCGGGAAATATGGCGAGGAAGGAGATAAACTGATGTTCAAAGTACTGAACAACGGAGAAATTTTTGACGAAGCCCGGCAGGCTAAAGACAACAGGGAACTGGTGGCCGCAATCACCGAAAAAGCCCTGCGCTACGACCTCACCATTCCCTTTGCACGCTACGTGGTCATGAACCAGCACGAACTGGCCCTTCCCTTTAAACGCTACCAGATGCAACCGGTATGGCGGGCAGACAGGCCTCAGAAAGGCCGCTATCGCGAGTTCTACCAGTGCGATGCCGATGTGGTAGGCAGCAATTCCTTACTGAATGAAGTAGAATTACTGCTGATCTATGATACCGTGCTTACCAAATTAGGCATGCAGGGATATGAGCTCCGCATCAATAACCGTAAAATATTATTTGGCCTCGCAGAAGTGATCGGCAAAACCGAATTGCTCACCGATATCACCATCTCCATAGATAAACTGGATAAAATAGGGGCTGAGGGTGTAAGAAAAGAATTACAGGAACGGGGGTTAACCGGTGCTGATATTGATACCATCGAAAAGTTCCTGGCCATTGACGGAAACAGCGAAGAAAAGCTCGCGCAGCTGACCACGCTCCTGCAATCCTCCGCCACCGCATTGAAAGGCATTGAAGAGCTGTCGTTTGTGCTCAATTCCGGTTACGCCACTTTCAATACCTCTCCTGTCATTGATGTAACACTCGCACGCGGACTTAATTACTACACTGGTATGATCGTGGAAGTAAAAGCGCCTCCTGCGGTGAAAATGGGCAGCATTGGCGGTGGCGGCCGGTACGACGATCTGACGGGGCTCTTTGGCCTGCCTGGTATTTCCGGCGTAGGTATCTCCTTTGGTGTTGACCGTATTTACGATGTACTGGAAGAACTGAAATTATTCCCGCAAACCGCGCAGCAATCTACCAAAGTATTATTCCTGAACCTCGGGGAAGCCAGTGCCCGTGCAGCATTCAGCTACATGATGCAACTGCGCCGGCAGGGCATTGCAGCCGAACTGTTTCATGAACCGGCCAAGATGGATAAGCAGATGAAATATGCTGATAAAAGAGCTATTCCTTATGTGATCATCCTCGGCGAATCTGAACTGCAGGAAAACCTGGTGAGCGTGAAAAACCTTACCACCGGCCAGCAGGAGAAGATCAGCGGCGCAGAACTAATCAGTTACCCATTTTGATGTAAGCTATAAAAAAGAAAGGCCGCCTGTGTAATACAAGCGGCCTTTCTTTTTTATAGCGATTATTTATTTCGCATGACGTTTTGCAAACTCTGCTTTTGCTTCTTCGAGATATTTCACGAAGGCATCCACGTCTTCTTTCGGATCATAACCATAGCCCTTTTTCGCCAGCGGCTTACCTTCCAGGTCTACCGGGATGTAATAAGGCTGTGAGTTACGGTTGAAGTTTGTCACCTCGATATCCTGGTTCCGCTGACCTACGTTATTCACTTTTTCGCCGGTTGTTTTAGACACATATTTCTCTTCATCCGGCAGGGAGGTTTTCTCATCGGTATACAGGGAAGCCACCACAAAATCGTTGCGCAGGATCTTCATTACCGCAGGGGCAGACAATACCGATTTTTCAAATTTGCGGCAGTTTACACAGGTATGACCGGTAAAGTCGAGCATCAACGGCTTATTAGCCACCTTAGCGGCTTCCAGCGCTTCTTCATAGTTGAAGAACAGGTTTTCCACACCCGGAATTTCTGAATGCAGGATATCTACCAGTTTCTTTGGCTTCACCACATTCACATTGCTGTTACTACCAGCGCCGCTTCCTCCGCCACTTTCCAGGGACGCCTGTATATCAACCAGTGATTTATTGAGATTAAAGTCCTGTGAGCCTTCATGCGGCAGGAATCCGCTGATCCCTTTCAATGGCGCGCCCCACATACCAGGTACCATGTAAATGGTGAAGGTGAAAGCAGCGATGGCAAAACAGAGACGGGTAACCGTGAGGAAAGGCACGTCGCTATCGTGGCTCAACTTCAGCTTACCCACCAGGTACAACGTGAGCAGCGCGAAAATAGCAATCCACAGGGCCAGGAATATTTCCCTGTCAAGCAGGTTCCAGTGATACGCCATGTCTACATTCGACAGGAATTTCAGCGCCAGCGCCAGTTCCAGGAAACCCAGCGTTACCTTCACTGCATTGAGCCATCCGCCGGATTTACCGATCTTATTCAGCAAACTCGGGAACAGGGCAAATAAGGAAAATGGTATAGCCAGTGCCAGTGAAAACCCAAACATGCCTACCAGCGGTCCGGAGTTGCCTCCTTTTGCAGCCAGTACCAGCAGGTTTCCTAAAATAGGACCAGTGCAGGAGAAAGACACAATGGCCAGCGTAAGCGCCATAAAGAAAATACCCAGCATACTGCCCATTCCCGCTTTGGAATCCGACACGTTAGCCCAGGAACTGGGCAGGCTGATTTCAAAAGCCCCCAGGAACGAGAATCCAAACAGCAGGAAGATCACAAAGAAGATCATATTGGCAATACCATTGCTGGCCAGAGAGTTCAGCGCGCTCGCCCCGAATATTTTGGTGATCAGGAAGCCCAACAGGGTATAAATAACGATAATGGACAGGGAATAAGTAAATGCATTCTTAATACCCTGTGCCCTGGTTTCACTGCGCTTGGTGAAGAAGCTTACAGTAATAGGAATCATAGAGAACACACAGGGTGTGATCAGTGCAATGAATCCGCCGCCAAAGCTGGCCAGGAAAATCCACCATAAAGACTTATTGGAAGCATCATCATCCGCTACATCGTCGCCCGCAGCAGTGGCGCCTGTGGTATCAGCAGTTGCTTTGGCAGTGGCTGGCGCTTCCACGGGTACGCTGAAAGTAGTTTCTTCCGGTACCGCATCTTCTCCTTTCAGCACCATGTAAGTAATGGTGCCGGAAAGTTTTGAAACGGGACCCGTAGCTTTTACTGCCGCTACCAGTTCCACTTCGTTCTCAAAATATTTGATCTCAAGATTATCGAATAATGGCTCTTTACGGTTCTCCAGTTTACCATTTTCCGTGATGCCGGAAATAGTGGCTTTAATGCTGCTATCCAGCGCTACCCTGGTATTGGGATCATCGTTTCCCATGGTGGTGGAAAACAGGAGCCACCCTTTTTCTATGGTGCCTTTCAGATGAAGTGCATATTCCTGGTCGTTTTTCTTTTCCGCAGAAAACTGCCATTTAACAGGCTTAGGATCTGCGTCCTGCGCGTTTGCACGGAATGCAAACAGGGCAAAGACAGGTATTAGAAATGAAAGCAAATGCTTCATATAGTCAATAGGCTTTAAATAATATAAATCTGAGAAAACAAGAAACGAGTTCCTTTTGAGGAACTCGTTTTGCGAGTATTGTTATCGGTTACCGGATTCAATTTATTTTCCTCCAACACTTACCGCAAATTCTACTTCTTTCGGAGGCAGACACTGATGATCGTCGCACACCATAAATTCTACTGTACCTTTTACTTTGGTAGCGGCTTTACCTTTTACCGTTACTTTTTGTACGAAGTCGACAGTGTTTTCGTAGAATTTCAGTTCTGAGTTAAAGTTTTTGTCGAACGATTTATGCAATTTGCCTACTTCTTCCACTTTTCCAACAGAAGCCGCCAGTGGATTTTTGGCGAATTTAAACGAGGTTGGTACCGGGCCTTCTCCTGCTTCCTGTGCGTACAAATGCCAGCCGGCATCGATAGTGGCAGTAGCGTGTACTTCGTAGGTAGTGGCATTCACCTTCTTCGCTGTAAAGCTCCATTTTACCGGGTTCTCTATCTGCGCGCTTGCCAGGATAGGCAGGGCAAATAAAGCCAGTGCTGTTAATAATTTTTTCATGCTTTTCTTTTTAATTGGTTGGTTGATTTGATCTATCTAGTTATTATTAATAAGACTTTGTAAAATCAGCTGTCCGTCTGTATTTCCCAGGGCGAGACTGGTAGCTCTTTCCGGGTGGGGCATCATACCAAAAACATTTCTTGCTTTGTTACAGATGCCTGCTATGTTACGGATGGCGCCGTTATGGTTAGCAGTTTCAATAATGTTGCCAAACTCATCACAGTAGCGGAATAACACCTGGTTGTTCTTAAACAGCTCATCCAGGGTGGCGTCGTCTGCATAGTAACGGCCTTCTCCGTGTGCGATCGGGATCATTAATGGTCTGCCTGCCACATCTTTGGTAAGGGATGCGGTGGTATTTTCGCTTTTCAGGTATACATTTTTGCAGATGAACTGCTGGTGCTGGTTCTGTAATAATACGCCTGGCAGCAAACCTGCTTCGCACAATACCTGGAAACCGTTACAAACACCAATTACACGGCCACCTTTGTTGGCAAATTCAATCACACTCTGCATCATCGGGCTGAACTTCGCGATTGCGCCGCAACGCAGGTAATCGCCAAAGGAAAAACCTCCCGGTAATACGATGCAATCTTCTGTACTGAATGCGCTCAGGTCTTTATCCTTATGCCACAGTTCTATAACTTCCTGCCCGAGGTCGTTACGCAGGGAATCAATCATATCATGATCACAATTAGAACCGGGAAAGGTGACAACGCCAAATTTCATCTGAAAATGTTTTGTGTTTATATGTAAATAATGCTTTTAAAAAACGTTTCCCTTCGTTTTTGCCATCATTTTTTACGAATGACAAAACTAATGGGAAAGGACAAAATTACTTCGCCGTTCGCAATTTTCCATTGCCGTTTGTCCCGATTTAACAAAATACTGGTAATCAGCCCCTTAAAATGAGGGAATCAGCTAAAATATTGCATTACGATCACATATGCCAGGGCAATGAAGTGTATAATGTTGGCAAATGTGTCGTTGGTGACCGACCAGAATACATTGCCGGCAAACATGGAGATGGGCAAAACCGCCAGGACCCAGTACGCTGCCGAAAAGTGAATATTAAAGAAGGGTACCGTGATGGCTACCAGTACATATATGATTAATGCGGCCCATATTTTACGGCCTTGTATCAGCATTTTTTTAAGCGGACGCTGCAACAGCAGCCACCCGATCACGAAAAAGAGCAAACATGCGATCATGGCGCCCCATACCTTATAATCGCTGATCATAGGCAGGGAGGCTCCCATATTCGGGATCTTCCGGAGCAGGGTCATCTGGCCGGTAAGAAAAAGGTAGGTGCCCATCAGGTACAGCGGGCAGATCAGCCCCAGCACAGCAATGATCCATTCCGCCAGCCGGAAAGCACGCATAATGAGCATACTGGCCAGTAACAGGAAGCAGAATATGACAGACGGGAAATAAAAAAGCCCTGCTATTCCCAGGGCAAACCCGATATTAAATACCACATCCCGGGCGGAGGTACGTGTATACAACTCCGTTATGCTTGTAAATACCCACAACATGATCAGGTTCACGATCAGTGCCGGCGAAAATACATTCCAGCTCTGCAGCATGGAAGTAAACAGCAGGTAACACATGGCCGGCAGGTAGGTAGGCTTGGGAAATAAGCGGTGATGATTAATAATCCGGGTAAAGAGCAACGACTGTAAAAACAGCAGCAATATAGCCAGCGAGGTAAATACCAGCGGGCTGCCGCCGGTAAATGTGGCCATCCATTTCACCAGCAGGTGATACAAAAGCCCTTCTGACCCATCTGCCATGTAAGTGGACGGATGGATCAGATAGTAAAACTTAACAACCAGCGTGTATATCAACAGCAGCAATACCGTTAACGGATTGCCTGAACGGAAAAATTTTATCACAGTGCAAAGGTGTGATTAAAAGTCAATTTTAGCAAAGCAAATATAATTCCTGTAAATGCAAGGTATCACCACCGTACGGGCGCTGATTTGCTTACCGTACCGGGGCATCCAGGTGAAACCCTTATCCAGGTTACGCAACGTAGGCATACGATTCACTTTACCTCCCGGGGCCAGACTAACATCTGTTAACATATAACTTCTTCTGTCCAGTTCATTGTACAGGAAACGTAATTCGCTGCCCACGTTTACCATCAGGTAAGACAGGTACAGGTCGGCGTTATCATCAAACTGGCTTTTATGTACAAAGTTATTCCACTGCATGTTGCCTTCGTCATCGAAGGAAAGCACCGCTACATTATCGTAATGATAGCGTAATCCCTGTGAATTGTTCCAGTAGTACGGGTTGTAATACATGGAAGAATAGGGCGAGTAATAGTAAGGGGCATACATGCCGCCATAAGGACTGCCATACATATAGTTCCAGCGGTTCCAGGGCTGGTAACGGGAAGAAGTGGAGAACGATTCTGCCGTGAGCAGGAATCCGCCGTTGCTGGTGTTAATGATCTTACGGATAAAGTAATCATTAAAAGCGGCATTGGTGCTGGATTCACCACGGGCATTTGCCTTCAGATCGTCGGGGAATACCTGCGATTTCTCGTATATGGCTTTATAGTTGGCATAGTCGTATTTATACAGGTAAAGCCCTTCCACGTTGCCTCTCTTCTGTTTGTAATAAAAAGCGGTGACGAGCGCCGTTTGCTTACTGTTATCGAGCTTCATTTTCACTTCATCCAGCAGTTGTGCCTTGAGCGCCATGGGAGATACCTCGAAACTGTCTACCAGCGGGCGTTTCACTACCATGCTTCCACTGATAACGTAGTCGCGGTTGGAGGTACGTTCCAGTTTATTAAAGATCAGGTCACCGGTGTTGGTGAGGTTAAAGTTGCTGAGGAACTGCTTTTTCTGCATGGGCATCGACAGGCGGCTGTTGTTCACCAGGCTCATGGCACTGTCGTACAGGAAGGTATAAAATATATTGTTGTTTTCGTTGTCCTGGTTGATCTTATACACCATGATGCGGCTTTTATCTTCCGACACTTCCACAGAATATACCTTGTTCTCTTTGGAATACATGCCAATGCGTGTGGAGTCGATCAGGAGGGGCGCATCTGAAAATTTTGCTTCGGGCGACATGGTAGCGCAGAAACTATACACGGCGTCTTTGCGCTGGAACTGGTAAATCATCAGCACCCTGTCAGGATAGGCCACAAAGTCCATGCTGATCACTTTACGCGGCAGGAAGTCCAGTTTCACCCTTTCTTTCAACTGCATCGCATTATCATAAACAGACACCACATAGTCGCCACGGTCTGTTTTATACACCAGTATATTGCCTGCTACTTTACCAATAATCTCAAATTCGGTGCTTTTATAGTCGTCCTTCTCCGGTTCAGAATAGGTTATTTTCTGTGCCATTGCTGCTGAGCCGGCGAAAAGCAGCAGCAATAATAATTGTAGGCGGTATAGCGTATGCATGCGGTAATATAGATTTCAGATTATTTTTGTGATAATGCAGATGGCCCGTTTGTTGGTGCCATTTTCAAACTTACATTAAAATTCAGAAATTAACTTGTCTATTTAAAGCCGGTAAGTCCTGCTTTTACATAAATTCCAAAAGGCCCGATTTATTGTGTATTTTTATTAAATTATTTTTTAAAAGCAGCTATTATTGAATGGATACCGTTATTATAACCGGTGGAACAGGACTTATAGGGACGGCATTAACCCGGCTGCTGCTGGAGCGCGGCTATAAAGTGATTATCCTTACCCGGCGCCCTGATAAACGCAGCAACGGGAACGTAACATATGCCCATTGGGATGTAGAAACGCAGACAATAGATAAAGAAGCCATTCAACAGGCAAACTATATTGTACACCTGGCAGGCGCCAATGTGGGCGAAAAACGCTGGACGGCGGCACGCAAACAGGAAATTATTGACAGCCGTACCAAAAGCAGTGAACTGATCTTTACCGCACTGAAAAACTTCCCCAACAAGGTAAAAAAGGTGATCAGCGCATCGGCAACCGGGTTCTATGGCGAGTACTCAGATCATATTTTCACAGAAACAGATCCTCCTGCTACGGATTACCTGGCCACTACTACCCAGGCCTGGGAACAAAGTATTTCCAAAGTAACCGGGCTTGATAAAAAGCTGGTGATTTTCAGGACCGGCATTGTGCTCAGCCAGGATGGCGGCGCCTTAAAGGAATTCTACAAACCGCTGCGCTTTGGATTTGCCACCATACTTGGGTCCGGCGAACAGTTTGTTCCCTGGATACATATCCACGATATTGTACGGCTGTACTTCAACGCCATTGTAAACGACCGGCTGGAAGGAATCTACAATGCGGTAGCCCCCCATCCCGTTACCAACCGTGAGCTGATTCTGAGCATGGCCCGGATGGCAAAAGGCAAGAGCTTTATGACCACTTATGTGCCTTCTTTTGCCCTTAAACTGGCCTTGGGGGAAATGAGTGTGGAAGTGTTGAAAAGCGTAAAGGCTTCTGCCGACAAAATACAACGGACCGGTTTCCAGTATTCTTACCCCACCATCAACGAGGCGATGGAGCAATTGTTTAGCCGTTAATGGTTTTTTCCATAGCAGCCGCTTTCAATAAGCACTCTTCCCATTCCTTTTCGGGATCGCTGTAAAAAGTGATAGCCGAGCCGGTCTGGAAAGAGAGGTAGCGGTTATTTGCGTTATAGAGCATACTGCGGATCACCACGTTGAAGTCGAAATCACCTGCCGGCGTAATATATCCTACGGCTCCTGAGTAAAGTCCCCGGCGGGTTTGCTCGTATTGTTCGATCAACTGCATCACCCTGATTTTTGGCGCGCCTGTCATGGAGCCCATTGGAAAAGCATTGCGCAATACCTCTGTGAAAGGCGTTCCGGGCGATAATTGCGCAGAAACGGTAGAGATCATGTGATGCACATGCGCAAAGGAATAGATGCCAAAAAGCTCAGTTACTTCCACGGTTCCCTGCATGGCCGTGCGGGACAGATCATTGCGTACAAGATCTACCACCATTACATTTTCTGCGCGTTCTTTCGCACTGTTCAGCAGGTCCTGCTGCAGCTGCCGGTCCTTAACGGGATCTGCATCCTTCCGGCTGGTTCCTTTAATAGGTTGGGAAATAACGGTATTCCCTTCTTTGCGGATAAACCGTTCAGGACTGGAACAGGCCAGGTAACACTGATGCAGCCGGTAATATGCAGCAAAAGGTGATGGCGATAAATTATTCAGCCGGGAAAATAAGGCGGGGGGATGTACGCTTATATTTTCGACGAAGTTTTCGCGGCAGAAATTCACCTCGTAGCAATCGCCCTGCAGGATGTGCTGCTGCAGGCTTTTCACTGCGGCAATATAGTGTTGGTGATCCAGGCGGCTTTGCAGAGGTTGTGCCAGTGAAGTAACCACAGGCAATGTATCTGGAGATGTATGTAAAACGGCGGTGAGTATTTCTGCTGCCTGCTCCCTGGTGAAAGATTCACCGCCAATATGCACCTGGTCATTTTGCAGTTGTATGATCACACGGGGCACAAAAAAGTGCATGTCCGGGAACCCAATACCATCGTAGTGCCGGGATTGAAGACCTGGTGCTGTTTCGTTTTTGAGATCGTAAGCAAGATGCCCGAAAAGCCAGTCGCCATGTGTTTGATGAAATTGTTGTAAAGCGGGGAAAGCGTTTCCGGCGTTTATTTTGAGGGTATGCAATGCATCTGCAGCGAGTACGGCTTCATACCGGTGCCACGGAGAGTTGTAGTTATTATTGTCTAAAAAACAACAAATGTTGAACTGGTTTCCCCAATCCAACATTTGTTGTTTAAATATTCTCTGATTATCAACCGGAAAAGTGTGGAAAATCCTGATAACAATCGTGTTTTTAGTACTTAAAAATCCCGCTGGAATATGCAAGAGAGCAATTTCCAATCAAACCACCACTAAAAATCATCATCGTCGTCATCAAAACGATCGTTGAACAGATCCATGTCTTTGAATTCATCATCGATACCCAGATCATCGTCGTCATCGGTTTTCTTGCTGCCGGAGCTAGGACGGCCGCGTTTACCCTTTGACTTAGGCATGTCAAATTCTTCAAAATCAGGATCATAATCATCATCCTCTCCTTTTTCCCAAGCATCATCCATGTCATCATCATCATCTGCATCGTCATCATCATCCTCGTCGTCATCTTTACGCTTGGACTTTGATGCAGACTTATCTGATTTCTTTGAGGCAGATTTGGAAGGTTTCACATCTTCATCATCTTCCTCATCATCATCGTCATCCACCTCTTTCTTAGGCTTGGCCGCAGCTTTGGGAGCGTCTTTTGCAGTCTTAGGAGAAGTAGTTTTTTTGGTCTCTTTCTCTTTATCAGATTTTGATTTCATAATAGGTTACCTTATTTCTTTGCCGTAAAGTTTTAATAGTTTTTTTTATTCGCCAAATTTTTTTTGCTGTTTTTTTTCCTTACTTTTTGCTTCTACTTTTCAAGGATCTGATCGCGTCCAGGTCCGTTGGAGACGTATTTCACGGGAACCCCCAGGTAAGTATCTACGGCTGCAACAAATGCTTTCATTTCCGCTGGTAACTCGTTGAACTGCTGGCAGGTAGAAGTTTTATCACTCCATCCTTTAAACGTTTCCCATACCGGTTTAATGTCCAGACCGTTAAGCTGGAAGGGCAATTGCTTCGTTTGTTTTCCGTCAATTTCGTAAGCAGTGCAGGCCAGTATTTCATCAAATTCGTCGAGTACATCGCTTTTTGTCATTACCAGTTGGGTAACGCCGCTCAGCATGCAGGTATAGTTCAGTGCTACCAGGTCGATCCAGCCACAGCGGCGGGGACGGCCGGTTACTGCACCAAATTCATGACCTGCGGCACGCAGTTGCTCACCGGTAGCGTCGTGCAATTCGGTAGGGAAAGGGCCGCTGCCAACGCGGGTGCAATACGCTTTGGTAACGCCGATTACCTCTTTGATCCATTGCGGGGCAATACCTAAACCAGTACAAACGCCGGCAGAAATGGTATTGGAAGAAGTAACAAAAGGATAAGTACCAAAATCCACGTCCAGCATACTTCCCTGGGCGCCTTCGGCCAATACTTTTTTACCTGCTTTCAGTTGTTCGTTCAGGAAATATTCACCGCTTACCACGTTCATTTTCTGCAGGAACGGAATAGCTTCGAAGAACTCAGCTTCCCAGTTGGCAATATCTTCTGAAAATTCATTTATATCGTACTGGCATAACAGCTGCAGGTGTTTCTGCTTCAGTTTTTCGTACGTTACTTTAAAATCGGGGGATAATACATCGCCTACACGTAAACCGTTTCTGCCGGTTTTATCCATATAAGCGGGACCGATACCTTTTAACGTAGAGCCTATTTTATCATTTCCTTTCGCTATTTCAGACGCTTTGTCCAGTGCGCGGTGTGTAGGAACAATGATATGCGTTTTTTCAGCAATAAACAGGTTTTTTGTCAGATCTACTCCCAGGGCGGAAATATCTTCGCTTTCCTTTTTGAAGGCCACAGGATCCAGTACCACGCCGTTACCGATCAGGTTAATGGTCTTATCATGAAATACACCGGATGGGATGGTGCGCAATACTACTTTCTGACCGTTTACATACAAAGTATGACCAGCATTTGGTCCACCCTGGAAACGGGCAATCACGTCGTACCTGCCGGCAAAATAGTCCACAATCTTACCTTTGCCTTCGTCGCCCCATTGCAGGCCTAACAAAACGTCTACCATAATGATTTAATTAAATATCGGAGGTTTGTTGCTTTAAAAGAAGTCGCAAAATTAAGGCGAATATTAAGAATTACAAACAAATTACTAATTACCCGGCGTAATTACAGGGAAATGGGAAGATTTCAGCAAGAAACCTCCCCATCACCAATAATGCTTTATCCGTTGTTTACAATGCTTTATTTAAGATTCCTCCAGGCGCTGGATGGATTGGATGCCATCGAGCTTTTTAAGCCTTTCTACCAGCTCATCCAGTTCCTCCTTGTCGTGCACATATACCTTGATCAGCCCTTCAAATAAGCCTTCTTTCGACTCAATGCTGAGAGCGGAAATATTGATCTTCAGTTCCCCGGAAATAATGTTGGTGATCTTATGGATTACTCCCACATCGTCCATGCCAATGATACGCAGGCCGGTAAGGAAGGAAATTTCGCGGTTTTTCACCCACTTGGTCTTCACCACACGATGCCCATAGTTAGCCAGTAACTGCGCGGCATTGGGGCAATTGGTCCGGTGTATTTTCAGTCCTTCGCTGGCTGTGATAAAGCCAAATACATCGTCGCCGGGAATAGGACGGCAGCAGTTAGCCAGCTTATAGGCGATCTTATCTGAGCTTTCCCCGAAAATGATCAGTTCTGCATCTTTTTTGGAAGGCAGCTGATGTTTCACATGTTCTTCCGGCACATGCTCCGGCACTTTTACCGGTTTTGGCGGTTCCAGTTTATCGCCCAGTACAGAAAACTGTTTCAGTTCTTTCAGGTCGATGTTCCTCACTGCTACCTGGTAGTACAGATCCAGCGGGGACGGCTGTTTGTAGAACTGCACCAGTTCGTTGATATTATGCTGACTGGCAGAAATATTCATGTGCGACAGCTTGCGTTCCAGCGCGGCTTTCCCGTCCATGGCCACTTTGCGCTTTTCTTCCTTCAGTGCATCCTTGATCTTGGATTTGGCTTTGGCAGTAAGCACAAAGTTCAGCCAGTCTTCCGAAGGCTTCTGCTTATTAGAGGTAATGATCTCTACCTGGTCGCCGCTGCGCAGTTTATGGCTCAGGGGCACCAGTTTGTAGTTCACCTTGGCGCCAATACATTTGTTGCCCACGGCACTGTGGATAGAGTAGGCAAAATCCAGTGCGGTAGAATTTACGGGCAATATTTTGAGGTCCCCCTTAGGGGTATACACATAAATTTCTTCTGTAAAAAGATTGCTCTTGAAATCGGCCAGGAAGTCGAGTGTATTGGAATCGGGATTGTTCAGGATTTCCCTGATCTGGGTGAACCACTGATCAAATTTGGATTCCTGCTGGGCGGAGGCATTGCTGCCTTCCTTGTACCGCCAGTGAGCAGCTACCCCTTTTTCCGCGTAGTCGTTCATACGTTTGGAGCGGATCTGCACTTCCACCCATTTACCGCTGGGGCCCATTACCGTTACGTGCAACGCTTCATACCCGTTGGATTTCGGGTTACTGAGCCAGTCGCGTGTCCTTTCCGGGCTGGGATGGTAAAAGTCGGTAATGATGGAATATACCTTCCAGCAATCCGCCTTTTCCTTTTCTATAGGAGAGTCCAGGATGATACGGATGGCAAAAAGGTCATATACTTCTTCAAAGGCAACGCCTTTTGTTTTGATCTTGTTATGAATGGAATGAATAGATTTCGGCCGGCCGAAAATCTCGAATTCAAACCCTTCCTCCTGCAGCACTTCCTTGATAGGTTTGATAAATTCGTTGATATAGCGGGTACGCTCACGTTTGGTTTCCTTGAGGCGTTTGGCTATTTCACGGTAGGTTTGCTGCTCGGTATACTTCATGGCCAGGTCTTCCAGCTCGGATTTAATATTATATAACCCGAGGCGGTGGGCCAGCGGCGCATAGATGAACACGGTTTCTGAAGCTATTTTCAGCTGTTTTTCCCGGCTCATGCTATCGAGCGTGCGCATATTGTGCAGCCTGTCTGCCAGCTTGATAAGGATTACGCGCGGGTCATCTGCCAGCGTCAGTAATATCTTCTTGAAGTTTTCTGCCTGTGCGGTGCTGGTACTGGAGTCTATTACGGTAGATATTTTTGTGAGACCGTCAACGATATGTGCGATCTCATTCCCGAACTCGCGGGATACATCTTCCAGTGTTACTTCGGTATCTTCCACGGTATCGTGGAGCAGGGCGCATATGGCGGAACGTACGCCCAGGCCTATTTCCTCTACGCAAATCTGCGCTACGGCCAGCGGATGCAATATGTAAGGCTCTCCGGATTTACGCCGCATTTCCTTGTGTGCATCTGCTGCCATTTCAAAAGCAGTACGAACCAGCTCCCTGTCGCCTTTTTTCAAACGCGGTTTCAACGCCCTCAATAAAGCACGGTAATGCCGAACGATTTCCTTCTTTTCCTGCTCTTCGTCTAAATTATATTTTTGTACAACCACTGTTTCCATTGCTATAAAGTTACGATTTAATATAATCTGAAAGAAAAAAGCGGTATCTGACAAAAAAGCCACCCTTGCCCGGCGGTTACCGGGAAGGGTGGACAGGTTGATTATTCAGCAGGGAAAAAAATAAATCAATGAAGAGGCACGGTGATCTTCACCGGCAGGATATCTTCCGGTACATTCAGCCGGAGCCCCACGTTGTAAACGGTTTCAAGCTCAAGACGGGGTACCAGTTTGAGCAGCCTGCGGACGCGGCCAATGAATACGTCCATACTGCGACTTGCATAAAAATCCTCTTTTCCCCATACCCGGAGCAGTACCTCGTCTTTTTGTACGATGATATTGGGGCGACTGAGAAAATACCGCAGCATTTTAGCCTCAATAGGAGAAATCCTTCCTCTGGCCAGTTTGCTGTTGGTCTCAAAAATCTTGAGTTTCCTGTAATGGAAGGTGATATTGTCTACCGTATGCCCTACCAGCAACTCAGTGCGGTTGGGCCGGGTCCATTTCAGGATCACCTTCATTCTTTTTACCAGCTCGTCAAAATTGAATGGCTTTACAAGGTAGCCATCCCCTCCCAGCTGAAAACCGCTGATCCGGTCTTCCTCCCCGGTTTTTTCGGCCGACAGGAAAAAGATCGGCGTGAGCATGGTAACATTCCGGATCTCCTTTGCCAGCTCAAATCCATTCATTTTAGGCAGCACAATGTCGATCAGGCAGATATCGTATTTGGACCTCGAATAAAGATTCCAGGCATCCACGCCATCAAAACAATGCTCTACCGTGTAACCGGCTTGTTCCAGGTGCTGTTTGACGATACCGCCGAATGCCTTATCATCCTCAACAAGCAAGACTTTTGGGTTTCTGTTCATATAGCTACCATTTGTGATCAGTTCGACTATAAAACAAAAAAGAGATGGGCGCGGGTAATGCGTCCATCTCTTTTTTGTTTTATCAACACTAATTCACATCAATCCACACTACAATCACATCTTTTCCACAGCCGGTATTTTAATAGCTACCGCATGCTGGAACCCTTTACTACGGAGAGATGCAGGGATCTGTACTTCCACCCCGGCGGCTGTAGTTTTCCACACCAGCTTATTATTGGCTCCCAGCAGCTGTAAACGGGCGCCTTTGGCCGGCGTTAATCCTTTGAAAGAAATTGTGGCAGGCAACGCCTCATTTTCATCCAGCAGGTAAATAGCATACACGCTGCCATCTTTTTTACGGGTAAAGCATACTTTACCGTCTTTATAAGGCGCTACTGCACGGGTACCATAAATAGCATCCCCGTTTATATGGATCCATTCACCGATATGCTTCATGGTGGTATAGGCATCATTATGCAGCTCTCCATCCGGGCCGGGCGCTACGTTCAGCAGGTAATTACCGCCTTTGGCCACAATATCCACCAGGTTATGGATCAGTACATTTACAGATTTATACTTGTCGCCGGGTACATATGACCAGGAACTGCCCATAGTCATACAGGTTTCCCAGGGATAGCTGAGCGGCTTATCAGGGATCTGTTGCTCAGGCGTGCGGTAGTTCTCGTAAGGTCCATGCACACTGCGGTCTACCACAATGAGCCCCGGCTGATGACTACGGGCCATAGTGGCAATTTTACCCATGTCTATATCCTGGTCCTGCGGAGCCGTTTGGCTCCAGGACAATGATTCTTTGGTTTGCTGCTTCAACGGGCGTACCCAGCCTCCATCCAGCCAGAGGATATCCAGTTTACCGTAGCCGGTCATCAGCTCTTCAATCTGGTTATAGGTGTACTGTTTAAACTGGTTCCATCTTTCGGGGTACTTCTTCAAATCATAATTAGGGTTACGGTCTTTCGGCGGGAAATAGCTCCACCAGTAGTATTCCGTGTGCCAGTCGGGCTTGGAAAAATAGGCGCCGGCATGGATCCCCTCTTCACGGAAGGCCTGGAACACTTCTTTAGCAAGGTTAGCCCGGGGATTCTTACTGAAAGCCCCGTCTGCCGCCGTGATCTTATAATCGGTTTGTTTGGTGTCAAACATGCAGAAGCCATCGTGGTGCTTGGTGGTGAACACCAGGTATTTCATCCCGGCATCTTTGGCTGCTTTGGCCCATTTCTCAGGATTGAAATGAACGGGGTTAAAAGTTTTCCCCAGCGCTTCATATTTTTTCAGGTAGTCGTAATAGGGAATACCGGCCGGCTGACGCTGCGTCCAGCCTTCGTCTTCCGGGCAGATGCTCCAGGATTCCACCACGCCCCATTGAGAATAAGGGCCCCAGTGCATGATCATCCCGAATTTCCAGTCCTGCCACTCATCCAGTTTCTTTACCACCGCCTGGTCTGTTTCAGGTACATAGGGCAGTTCTTCATGCTGTGCCTGAAGGCTGTTAAAACCCAGCAGTGCAAATCCCAGTAAGAGAAGGTATTTCTTTTTCATTGTTAATTTTTATAAGACGATACTAAAGTAGTTACTTTCAAAGCCTGGTGGATGATTTCCGGTAGCTGCGCTGTTTGCAGTCTAATAGTCCGGGTTTCACCCGGCAGCAGATCAAAATAGTTTTCTTCAAAATGATCTGCGGCGGTGGCATTGTCCAGCGACAGGTAAACATTTCTTGCCAGCCTGTCTGTTTTCAAACGGATATAAACAATGCCTTTGTCTTTGGCCACCTTACTGGTTACAATATCAAGGTTAGGCACTTCCAGGTTCATATCCTTCGCCGGAGCAAAGTAAAAGATATTCCGCTCCATATCCTTATTGTCTATTCGCAGTTGCGCATAGAATATTACCCTTGCGGGGTTATTTCCCTGCAAAACAGCAGCGGTATCGATTGTATGCAGCTTTTCGCTGGTATTTGCTTTTATGGAGATGTCTTTTAATTCTTTCTGCCAGATCAGCTTTCCATTTATATCCACAGCTTTCATGAGCAGATCGGCTTTACCTTCGTATGCATCTGTTACCAGCCAGGTAGATAACTGCCCGTTCTCAATAACGTTGGATAGCAGCCGTGGCTTAAAGGCTTCTTTCACATAGTACTGTAGGGCTTTCCAGCGGCCGTCATAGTCCCTGCCGGACCAGGAGGCGCCAGGCCAGCAATCGTTCAGCTGCCAGTAGAGCGTGCCCATACAATAAGGCATAGCCCTGCGATGAGCTTCTATGGCCACTTTCATTCCTTCGGCCTGTAATACCTGGCTGAGATAAACAAAGGAGGGAAAATCCTTTGGCTCCCGGTAGTAGTGCAGCATGTATGTTTTGATGGCAGTGTTGCCTTTAGCCGGACTTTTCTGGTGTGCCTGCATCACGTTGGAAAAAATATCATAGTCGTCTTTCGTGGCAAATGTGCGGATGCTTTCCATGGATGGGAAGGACTGGAAACCATATTCGCTCATGAAGCGGGGTATATGTGTATTGAATGCTTCAAACCATTCCATACCATGCCATACGCCCCAGTAATGATTATCTCCTTTGGTAAAATCTTCCGGCTTGCCCCAGTTGCTGATGGGCGAAGAATGAAAATAGAAAGCCCCCGGCTGGTACGTGGCTACCTGCTGTGGCAGCACTTCTTTAAACAATTTATCGTACCCTTGCTGCAAACTTTGCCATTGCGTATTCGTATAGGCGTAACCGCTTTGCCAGCCCCAGTTTTTAATAGCTACTGCAATTTCGTTGTTGCCGCACCATAACGCCAGTGAAGGATGATTACGCAAACGTTTAATGTTATCTGCTGCTTCGAGTTTCACATTTTCCAGGAAGGCCGGGTCGGAAGGATAAAGGGTACAGGCAAACATGAAATCCTGCCAAACCAGTATCCCGTGCTGATCTGCCAACCTGTAAAAATTATCATCTTCATAAACTCCACCACCCCACACGCGTACCATGTTAAAGTTGGAAACCACCATATCGTGAAACAGTTTTTCCTGTTTTCCAGGTGTTACACGCGGCAGGAAATTATCCTGGGGAATATAGTTGGCGCCTTTCATAAACACAGGTCGACCGTTTACTTTTACATAAAAAGATTCGCCGAGGCTATCCGGTTTGTTCACTACTTCAATAGTGCGCAGCCCTAACATGTTACTTTGTGTTGCCAGTACTTTTTTATTACTGAGCAGGCTTGCCTGCAGTTCGTAACGGTAAGGATCGCCCATACCGGCCGGCCACCAGCGTATTGGTTTTTTTATGGAGAAAGGTACTTTTACCACATTGGTTCCCGCCTGCAGGTTAACAGTCTGTTTAGCCAGTGCGGCAGCAGTTTTCCCCTGTGTTACCAGCAGCGTATAATCGCCTGCAACGGTAGCTTCGATGGTTACTTCCGCCTGCATATCTGCATTGGTGGAATCCAGTTGCAGCTGCTGCCAGTACACATCCCGGATAGCCGCTTTACTCCAGCTACGCAATACTACCGGCCGCCAGATGCCCGATGTAACCAACCGCGGGCCCCAATCCCAACCATAATGATAAGGCGCTTTACGGGCATAGATGCTCAAAGGAATATCGCTGGCATCATTACCTGCAGGATAGATAATGCTATCCTGCAGAAATTTGGGCATATCCGTTTTGACAGGACTTTTAAACAGGATGCGCAGTTCGTTGTCGCCGGCTACCAGCCATTCTTTCACATTTACCGTATGCGAAACAAACATGTTTGCGGATTGCAGAATTAAATGCTCATTCAGGTATACATCTGCATAAGTATCCAAACCTTTAAACTCCAGTTCTATTACTTCCGCAGCCAGCTCCTGTTTTTTAATATGCCATCTTTTACGGTATTGCCAGTCTTTCTTATCCACCCACTGTACCGCTTTCTCGTTGGTACCTGCAAAAGGATCAGGAATTAAATGCTGTGCCAGCAAATCGGTGTGAACGGTACCGGGTACGGTAGCGGGCCTCCAGATGCCTTCATCGGTACGGGAAAACTCCCAACCGGTGAGCATGGGGTTGGTTTGTGCTATTCCATTGGTAAACAGGGTTAAAAACAGTCCCGCTGTTAACAGTAAATATTTCATGTCCTATTTTTTCAGAAGGACCAAAAATAGCATTGATTTTTCGATCTTTGGGAGATGAAAAGTATCTGGAAACAAATATTGAGGTACCTGTATATAGGCAAGAAAGATCCTAATGCACCCAAAACGCGTTACGTGGCTATGATGCATGGGATGAACAGAATTTCCCTGTTACTTTTTATAATAGCCATTATCATTATGGTGATCAGGCTGATCAGGAAACACTAGGCCACAGCGTATTCGTAGATTACTTCCGCAGCACGGCGGGAAGCATCTTTCTCTCCCAGTTTATGCCACAGTTCCGCATAGTCTTTCATGACGCGGCTCCTGGCGGCTTCATCGTTCAGTAACGCATTCAGTTCCTTCAACAGGTTTTCTTCCGTGAGATCGTGCTGAATCAATTCTTTCACCACCAGTTTATCCATTACCAGGTTTACCAGGGAGATATATTTTACTTTGATGAGACGTTTGGCGAAGAAGTAAGAAATAGGATTTCCTTTATAACATACTACTTCCGGAACACCGAACAAAGCTGTTTCCAGCGTGGCGGTTCCTGAAGTAACCAGCGCCGCTTTCGCCTGGCGCAGCAATTTGTAAGTTTGTCCTTTTACCATGGATACATTGGGATGCTGCCCTGTGAGGCTTTCCAGGAAGTGATCATCCAGGCTGGGCGCCTGTGCCACTACAAACTGGTACTGCGGAAAATGCTTTGCCATGGTTAGCATGATAGGGAGCTTTACGCTTACTTCCTGTTTGCGGCTGCCCGGCAGCACGGCTATAACGGGCTTATCTGATAACGGGGCATCGGCGGGCTGTTCTTTGGCGGCTTTAATCACTTCTACCAATGGATGCCCTACGTACTCTGTTTCATAATTCCATTTATGATAAAACTCCGGTTCAAAAGGAAGGATACACAGCATTTTGTCTACATACTGCCGGAGTTTTTTCACCCGGTTTTCTTTCCAGGCCCATACCTGCGGAGAGATATAGTACACAATTTTAAAACCCTGCTGTTTTCCCCATTCAGCAATGCGCATATTAAACCCGGGGTAATCTACCAGTACCAGCACATCAGGTTTAAAGGCAGTAATATCTTTTTTGCAGAGCTCTATATTTTTTAAGATAGTGCGCAGGTTCATCACCACTTCCACGAAACCCATAAAGGCCAGTTCTTTGTAATGCTTTACCACATGGGCGCCGGCGGCTTCCATCAGGTCGCCACCCCAGCTACGTATATCCGCAGACGTGTCTAATTGTCTTAATTGTTTTACAAGATTGCTGCCATGCAAATCACCTGACGCTTCTCCTGCAATAATGTAATATTTCAATATTGTGTGATTAAAATTATCTGATCAGTTTTAGTAATAAAATGCCAATAGCATACAGCATGGTCATCAGGAATATACCTTTGGCGGTAATATCCAGCCGCTTTCTTGTATACAGGAAAAACACCAGCCCGTTCAGTAACAGGCAGATGCTGGTGAGCTTCGGGATCATCTGTTTATTATCTTTCAGGATACCGAGGAATTGACCCAGGCCCACATTATTATGCGGTTTGATAACAAAGAAATAGTACAGGAAAAACGCGAACAGGGGCGTTAAAAACCCCAGTAAAATTCCTAACGGAAGATTGTCTTTTTTTAACATACTGTAATTATAATGGCGATATAACGAATGTTCACAAATCTTTCCAATCTTCTTCCAGCTTCTTTTTCAACGCATAATTAGTCAGGTCAAACTGCACCGGTACCACAGAGGCAAAGTTATTATCCAGCGCCCATACATCCGTATCCTGTCCGTTATCGCGGTTTTTAAATTCTCCTGTGAGCCAGTAGTATTTTTTCCCATGCGGATCGCGGCGTTCGTCAAATTCCTCTACCCATTTAGCATCTGCCTGACGGCTTATCTTCAGTCCTTTAAATTCTTTTTCACTTACTATCGGGATATTCACGTTAAACAAAGTACCCGGCGGCAGGTCGGATGCCAGCATTTTTTTAGTAACCTCATGCGCCACTTTTTTGGGCAGTGAGAAATCCGCATCATAGCTGTATTCCAGGAAGGAGAAGCCTACGGAAGGAATGCCTTCAATAGCTGCTTCCATGGCAGCCGACATAGTACCGGAGTAAATCACGTTGATAGAATGATTAGCGCCGTGGTTGATACCGCTTACGCAGATATCCGCTTTTTTACCATGCAGGATCTTATCGCGGGCCAGCTTTACACAGTCTACCGGTGTGCCTGAGCACTGCCAGGCTTCTATCCCGTCAAAAATATCCACCTTTTCCAGACGCAGCGGAATGCCGATGGTAATGGCGTGCCCCTTGCCCGATTGAGGACTGTCAGGCGCTACCACCACTACTTTGCCCAAAGGCTTCACTGCTTCTATCAGCGCACGGATACCCGGCGCCGTGATACCATCATCGTTTGTTACCAGTATAACCCGCTCTTGTTTTGCCATAATTCACCTTTTAGCTTTGCTCAACAAATTTAAGCTCTCTGCCAAACATTTCGCTTTAAAAGAATGTGAAATATATGGATAATTCTACAGATCGGATTTTAATATTTTCCTGAAAACCAGGTAGATGCCTAAAGCGATGTAAGCAATCATAGCCGTTACATACACATAAGCTTCGTACTGGTCACTGGCAGACACCATTTTACCCACCAGCGGAAACGGCAGCAATTCATCGCCGCTTTGCAGTGGCAGCAAGCCTCCAATAGGACCGGCATTTCTTTTAATGATAAACGACAACAGCTGGTCCAGCATCATATTGTAGGCAATAAACAGTACAATAGCCAGTCCGGCCCGTTTCACCAGCACGCCTATCAGCAGGGCGATGGTGAGCATCACATTAAACTGCAGGAAATAATACAACATATACTGGTATCCTTCCAGGCTGAAAGGCTTATTGCCGTATATAATTCCTATCAGGGCCCCGCTGATGGTAGCTACTACCAGTGTAAGCACAGATATGGCGGCCAGCCAGAATAATTTTGCATACACGAACTGGCTTCTCTCCCATCCGTCAATTACATTCTGGCGGTTGGTACGGTAAGTATATTCATTCGTAACCAGTATAATCAGCAGCAATCCAAACAAGGCGGAGATATAACTGTTGATGGAAGCTGCTGTGAGCCAAACTTCCGGGAAGCTGAAGGGATTGCCAAACATTTTACCTACCTGCTGCAGGTTTTCGCTGAACTTATCGGCCACCATGAAATTGCCTGCAGGGATAATCACCAGCGCCAGCAGCAGCATTACCCAAAACGTGCGGTAGTTCCTTACTTTAAGCCATTCGGTATAGATGATCTGTTTCATGATGCGCTGATGTTAGTGATTTCCAGGAATGCGGTTTCAAGACTTTTCTTACGAAGTTGCAGGTAGCCGAGCCATATACCCTGCTGTGCGCAGTAGTAGTTAATCGCTTCAGGGTCGGGCAATTCCGTGAACGAAGCCTTCACAATACTGCCGTGTATAACAGCGCCCGTACACCCGGGATACTTCTGCATCGCCTGGTGAAGCGCCGTAAGGTTCGCGGCAGCCATTTCCACAAAGTCGTTCCGGCTGATCACTGTATCCACCGGGCCAGACAACAATAATTTACCGCTTCTTAAAATAGCTACATGCGTGCATACCTTTTCCACTTCATCGAGCAGGTGACTGGCCAGGATAATGGTTTTGCCGCTATCGGCCAGTTTACGTACCAGTTCCCGCACTTCAGCAATACCGGAGGGATCGAGACCATTGGTAGGTTCATCGAGGATCAATACATCCGGATCACCGAGCAGTACAGCGGCAATGGCCAGCCGTTGTTTCATCCCGAGCGAATAGGTTTTAAAAGCGGAGTGCTGACGTTGCGTGAGGCCACAGATTTCCAGTACCCTCGCGATATCGTCTTTACCACGCTGTTTAATGGCAGCAGAGATCTCCAGGTTTTTATATGCACTGAGATAGTGATAAAAGTTAGGGGTTTCCAGCAACGTACCTATTTGCCGGCGTTCCGCTGCCGAAGGCCTCTTGTCGAAAAGGGTAAAGCTGCCTGTATCGGCTTTGAGCACATCGGTAACAATACCGAGCAGGGTGGTTTTACCGCTGCCGTTAGGCCCCAGTATACCGAACACGCTGCCGGCCGGTACATCAAAGGAAACACCAGACAACGCCTGCACGGGCCCATATTTTTTGGAAATGTTCTGTAAGGATAGAATTGGCACGGGAATTAATCTAAAAAGATGAAAATAAAAAGGGAAATGCAGCGAATGATCTTATGGCTAATCTTCACTACATTTCCCATACATTGAAATAACAGTTTTTAATTTCGTACCGGTTTGCCGGTTTTGATCACGCTTTGTAAGCGTTCCAGCGTTTTGCGTTCGCCGCACAAACTCAGGAAGGCTTCCCTTTCGAGATCCAGCAGGTATTGTTCGCTTACAAAAGAAGCTTCCGTAAGATCCCCACCGCACATAACATAAGCCAGTTTATTGGCTACTTTCTGATCATGTTCTGAAATATAGTTACCGAACTTCATGGCGTATACGCCTGCCAGTAAGGCTCCTAAAGCACCGCGGCCCATTACTTTGATATCTGTTCTTTCCACGGGGCGGGTGTATCCTTCGTCGGCCAGCGCTATCACACTGCGTTTGGCGTCGGCAATGAGGCGACTGAGGTTCATGGTTACTTCATCATGTCCTTTTTTCAGTACGCCCATATCAAATCCTTCAAAACCGGAGGTGGCCACTTTAGCGGTGGCAACGGTCATGAAATAATCTTTCAGTGGCTCTTCTTCAATGCGGCCTTCCTTGAATTCCAGGCTGGCGCGAAGCGTCATTTCCTTGGTGCCGCCGCCGCCAGGGATCAGGCCCACGCCCAGTTCTACCAGTCCTATATAGGTTTCGGCTGCTGCCTGTACTTTATCGGCATGCAGGCACATTTCACAACCACCACCCAACGTAAGCGCATGTGGCGCCACTACTACGGGTACAGAGGAATAACGGAGACGCATAGTGCTGCGCTGGAAAAGGCGAACAGCCATATCCAGCTCATCATATTCCTGTTCTGCCGCCAGCATGAAAATCATACCCACGTTGGCGCCGGCAGAAAAGTTAGTGCCTTCGTTACCTACCACCAATCCGCGGAAGTCTTTCTCAGCGCGGTCTACCGCCTTATTCAAGCCTTCCAGCACTTCTCCGCCGATGGTATTCATTTTTGTTTTCCAGTCGAAACAAACCACGCCATCGCCGATATCTATGAGGCTGCAGGCGCTGTTTTTCCATACCACATTATTGGAGAAGTTTTCCAGGATAATGAACTGTCCTTCTCCGGGTAATGGCTTATAAGCCTGGGTGCTTACATCGTAATATAATTTCTTGCCGTTATCTACTTTGTAGAAGCTGGTGATGCCTTTTGCCAGCATATCTTTTACCCATTGGGCTACGGTGAGCCCTTTGGCTTCAATGAGTTTTACAGATGCTTCCACACCGAGCAGGTCCCAGGTTTCAAACGGACCAATTTCCCAACCAAAACCGGCTTTCATGGCGTCGTCTACTTTATAGAGGTCGTCTGCTATTTCGGGAATGCGATGCGATACGTAAGAAAAAAGGAAGGTGTGGAATTGCTGATAGAATTCGCCGGCCTTGTCCGAAGCTCCTGCCAGCGCTTTGATGCGTTGTTTCAGGTCTTCAATGGGTTTGGCTGCATCAATGCTGGAAAACTTTGCCCGTTGCTTTGGCCCGTATTCCATCGTTTGCAGGTTCAGCGTAAGGATTTCCTTGCTGCCGCCTTCACCTTTGGTTTTCTTATAAAATCCCTGGCCTGTTTTATCTCCCAGCCAGTTGTTTTCCACTACTTTCTGGAGGAAAGGTGGTATTTTAAAGATCCCGATGGCTTCATCCTGCGGGCAGTTTTCCATCACGCCTTTGGCTACTTTCACCAGGGTATCTATCCCTACCACATCGGCGGTACGGAAGGTGGCGGATTTGGGGCGACCTATTACCGGGCCGGTGAGCGCATCAATTTCATCGATGCCCAGTCCCATTTCCTGCATGATGTGAAAGATGGCCATGATAGAGAACACGCCTACCCTGTTGGCGATGAATGCCGGGGTATCTTTACATAGTACAGTTGTTTTTCCGAGGAAAAGATCGCCGTAGTGCATGAGGAAATCAATGACGGCAGGATCTGTATGTGGTGTTGGAATTATTTCGAGTAAACGGAGATAACGGGGCGGGTTAAAGAAATGGGTACCGCAAAAATGCTTCTGAAAATCTTCGCTGCGGCCTTCTGTCATCAGGTGGATGGGGATACCGGAAGTGTTGGAAGTGATGAGTGTACCGGGTTTCCGGAATTGCTCCACCTGGGTAAACACGCTTTTCTTTACATCCAGGTTTTCTACCACTACTTCAATGATCCAGTCTACATCCGCCAGGCGCTTCATATCATCAGTAAAGTTGCCTGTTTTAATACGTTTGATCACATCTTTGGTAAAAACGGGCGAAGGGTTGGATTTAACAGCTGCCTGCAGCGCATCGTTCACTATCCGGTTTTTCACGGCCGGATGATCCAGCGACAGGTTCTTTTTCTTTTCCGCCTCATTCAGTTCCTTTGGCGCTATGTCCAGCAGTAACACCTGTACGCCTATACCTGCAAAATGACAGGCGATCCTTGATCCCATTACTCCCGAACCTAAAACGGCTACTTTGTTGATGTGTCTCATTGCTTTGGCTTTTAGCTGTCGGCTTACGCGGAGCTCCCAGCATTTTGTAACTTAAATTTACCGATCCCTGAATTTAGCATTTTTTGGAGTTCCACCATCAGGGCGCACACGATTTCTATAATACTTTTTTGTAAAGACGGATAAAATTGGGGGGAGCTTAACAATTGAGGGAAGCTACATATAGGATCGCCTTCGGCGATGCGGAATTTGTCTTGGAACACTGATTACGCTGATTATACTGATTACCTTGATTTTTGTTCTTTGGATTTTTATAAAGATGAAGGGAGATATATGCAAATAGATCTGCGTATATCTCCCTTATTAATAATGCCTTGCACCCGGTGTACACTTGCTTTACACCTGCAGTATCCCTGCACGGGACATGGTGTTAATGCGGAGGTGAGGTGGACTTGAAGCGGAAACGCTGTACCCCGCAAGGTTTCAGCTTACTCCGCTGCCTGGTTTTACCGCTTCGGCAGGGTTCACGAAAATGAGCTTCCCGTTATCTTCCGCCATGAGGATCATGCCCTGGCTTTCGATGCCGCGCATTTTGCGGGGGGCCAGGTTGGCCACCAGTGTTACCTGTTTACCTACAATATCTTCCGGGCTGAAGTGCATAGCAATACCGGAAACAACAGTACGTTGTTCGGTACCAATATCTACCAGCAGTTTCAGTAATTTATCTGCTTTGGCCACTTTCTCCGCTTGCAGGATGGTGCCTACACGCAGGTCGAGTTTAGCGAAATCATCGTATTGAATTTCGGGTTTTGCAGGGGCAGGCGGTGTTTCCTCTACAGCAGGAGCAGCTGCTGCAGTTGCATCCAGCGCCTGTTTTAAACCGGCATGGAGTTTTTCCACCTGTGCAGTTACCTGTTCATTTTCCACCTGTTTGAACAACAATTCAGGCGGACGCAGGGAGTAGCCCACGCTGAGCAGTTTATCGCTGCCCGCATTATCCCATTCCAGCATACGGTCTACCACCTTCAGCATGTGACAGATCTTTTTGGCCGTAAACGGCAGGAACGGATGAGAGAAGATGGCCAGGTTAGCTGTCATCTGCAATGCGATGTGCAGGCAGATGTCGATACGTCCCTGTAAAAATGGGATATCTTTCTCTTCATACTGCGGGTATTTCGGATGCTGTTCCCCTGTCTTCAGCTTATCAAGTACGCTGGCCAGGATCCAGGGCTCATTCTTCTGAAGGTACTGGTTGCCTTTACGGGCAAATTCAATCACTTCAGACAATGCTTCCCGGAAGCGGTAGGTTTCGATACTGGTTTCTATCTTCTCTTTCGCCAGCGCAAATTCTTTCAGCATTTCCGTATCACCGTCGTTGATAAACTCAGGGTGCAGCGGCGGCACTTTTCCACCGCACAATTTGTGCATCAGCACCATAGCGCGGTTTACGAAGTTGCCAAATACGGCCACCAGCTCATTGTTATTACGATCCTGGAAATCTTTCCAGGTGAAATCGTTATCCTTTGTTTCCGGTGCGGTAGCGCATAATACGTAGCGCAATACATCCTGCTGATCGGGGAAGTCCTGGATATAATCGTTTACCCAAACTGCCCAGTTACGGGAGGTGGACACTTTTTCCCCTTCAATATTCAGGAACTCGTTGGCCGGTACATTATCGGGCAATACAAATCCGCCGTGCGCTTTCAGCATGGCCGGGAAAATGATACAGTGGAAAACGATATTGTCTTTACCAATGAAGTGCACCAGTTTGGTATCGTCTTTACACCAGTAATCCGCCCAGTTCTCGGTCAGTTCCTTTGTAGCGGAGATATAACCGATGGGCGCATCAAACCATACATACAATACTTTTCCTTCTGCATCAGGCAGGGGTACCTTGATGCCCCAGTTACTGTCGCGGGTCATAGCGCGACTTTGCAGCCCGCTGTCCAGCCAGCTTTTGCACTGACCATATACGTTATTCTTCCACTCTTTATGACCGTCGATGATATATTCCTTCAGCCATGGCTCATAATTCTGCAGCGGCATGTACCAGTGTTTGGTTTTCTTTTTCACCAGTGGTGCATTGCTCAGTGCAGAGTGCGGGTTAATGAGTTCATCGGGGCTCAATGTTCTGCCACAGCGCTCGCACTGGTCGCCATAGGCTTTATCGTTACCACAGTTGGGGCAGGTGCCTATAATGTACCTGTCGGCCAGGAACATTTCTTTCTCCGGATCAAAAAACTGTTCGCTTTCTTTTTCTTCAAAAAGGCCATCATTATACATCTTCAGGAAAAAGTCCTGTGAGGTCTGATGGTGTACAGGGGCGCTGGTGCGGGCAAAAATGTCGAAGGAAATGCCCATGGCAGCAAAGCTGTCGCCTATCACTTTATGGTATTTATCTACAACATCCTGGGGGCTTACACCTTCCTTCATTGCTTTGATGGTGATGGGAACTCCGTGCTCATCTGTACCGCAAACAAATTTTACATCTGCTTTCTTTGCGCGTAAATAACGTACGTAAATATCTGCAGGCAGATAGCAGCCGGCAAGGTGTCCGATGTGCACCGGGCCATTGGCATACGGTAACGCCGCAGTTATTAAATATCTATTAAATTTTGCCATATTCTCTTAACGAATGCTTAAATAAACTTTAAATCGATGATTGTTTTTGGAATCACCATAACAATTTATCACCTTAGTCGGCGAAAAAAGAATGAATTTACGCTAACTAATCTGCAAAGGTAAACAAAAGGAACAATGGTAAAAATTCCGCCATATTTGAAAAAAGGCGATCTGATCGGAATTACCTGCTCCAGCAGCAAAATGGATCTGCAGGCGGCGGAGTATGCGCGTGGCGTACTCACTTCCTGGGGCTACCGGGTACATCTCGGTATTACGGTGGGCACCAGCTTTCACAATTTCTCCGCGCCCGATGAGCTGCGGCTGGAAGAGTTGCAGGATATGCTGAATGACCCTGAAATAAAAGCGATAATATTTGGCCGTGGTGGTTATGGCATGGTGTGCATCATAGATAAACTGGATTTCACCCGTTTCCGGAAACATCCCAAATGGCTTTGCGGCTACAGCGATATTACCACGCTGCATGCGCATGTACAGCGGCGCTTTGGTATTGCCACCCTGCATTCCATGATGTGCAGCGGTATTACTCCTGCCACGGTTGATAATGAATATACTGAAAGCCTGGCGGCTGCCTTGCGGGGCAAGGTTTACCGCTATTCCGCACCGGCTCATCCGCTGAACAGGGAAGGAAAAGCCACCGGCATACTGGTGGGCGGTAATTTGTCTATCCTCGCCAACCTTTCAGGTACGCCATCGCAGATCAATACGAAAGGAAAGATCCTGCTGCTGGAAGATATCGGTGAATACCGGTATAATGTAGACCGTATGATGTATAACCTCAAACGCGCCGGCTGGCTTGATCACCTCGCAGGGCTTGTGGTAGGCGCTTTCACAGATGGGCAGGAAACGGATACGCCATTCGGGCAATCCGAGTATGAGATTATCAGTAACCTGGTCCAGGAGTACGATTTCCCCGTTTGCTTTGGGTTCCCCAGCGGGCACCAGGCAGCTAACTATTCGCTTAAACTTGGCGTGAAGCATGAGCTGAAGATAGGCGCCAAAACGGTGTTGGCTGAAGCGAAGTGATCGCCTCCGGCGATTTAAATTGTCTTGGAACGCTGATTACGCTGATTATACTGATTAGTTTGATTTTAGTTTTTAGAAAAATTAAGGGAGATAAAAGCGAATCAGCTTATATCTCCCTTAATCTTTTATAAAAAATCAATAAAAAACAAAATCAAACTAATCAGTATAATCAGCGTAATCCTGCTCCAAGACAATTTCCCCGCCGAAGGCGGGCAACAGGTTAATCCTCCACATCGGGAACGATTTCCAGGCCATATTCTTCTGCGGAGAGGACGCCGGCAGCACGGGTGCTGTCAATCAAAGCGGTATCAGGTTGCAGGTCCTGCACAATGGTTTGGTTATGCAGGTAGTCGATGCCATAGAATTTACCGGCAATCCCCAGCGGAACGCCGATCAGGTATTTGATCACTTCGCAAACGATCTGGGTGCCGAGAGCGCCATGGGTAACGCCGAGCGCGCCTGCATCAAAATTGCGGTATTCTTCCGTGAGTGGCAATGCACAACGGTAAGAAGCGGAGGTAGTACCATCCGGCATGGGCATATTAAAGCCGGCGAACCAGGCCATCCAGTTATGTACTTCCCCGGTAATAAAAGGCTTGTTGTGCACCAGGCAGGCATCGTTGATCACCAGGTGGGTGGGCAAATGCTGGGTACAGTCGATCACAAGGTCAAAACCCACCAGCATCATGTTGATGCTTTCTGGTTTTACCTGCATGAGAATGGGATAATGTTTTGTATACGGGTTGATAGCCCACAAACGGCTGGCAGCCATTTTCGCTTTGTGCTTGCGGATATCCTGCATCTGGTAGATGGGTTGCCGGTGCATGTCTTCATCATTGATCACCCCATAGTCTGCAATACCGATCACTCCTACCCCGCTGGCGCTGAGATATTGAACCACCGGGCTTCCCAGTCCGCCGGCGCCCACCACCAGTACGCGGGCTTCTTTCAGTTTTTCCTGCATGGTGATGCCCAGGCCCGGAACGGCAATAGGATTTTTAAAATGCTGTATTTCTTTTTCGCTCAGTATCATATGCTTTAGCCTTTATCTAATTCCTGTGGAAATTCGAGGGTAAATTTACTGCCTTTGCCTACCACGCTTTCCACTTTAATTTTTCCTTTATGTGCGTCCACAATGGCTTTAACATAAGTGAGCCCTAGGCCGAAACCTTTCACGTTATGTACATTGCCGGTATGTGCGCGGTAAAACTTCTCAAAGATACGTGAAATAGTATCGCGGCTCATACCGATACCGTTGTCGGCGATTACGATGAACAGGCTCTTACGGGTGTTATAGGTCTGAATTCTTATCTCCAGCTGATCATTGGAATATTTGATCGCGTTATCCATCAGGTTGAAGATGAGGTTGGAGAAGTGAACATCATCTGCCATGATAACGGGGTTGATAGCATCCAGCTGGAGGCTTACCGAACCGTTTTTGGCAGCCAGCTGCAGCTGCAGGTTGTTAGCCGTATTTTCAATCACGTGATGCACATCTGTTGCCTGCAGTTTCAGGGCGATTTCATCTTTCTCCAGGAGGGCAGATTGCAGGATGCTTTCCACCTGTTTGTTCATCCGTTTGTTTTCTTCCTTGATGATCCCGGAGAAATACTGGATTTTTTCCGGTTTTGACATGACTTTCTCATTCCTGATGGCATCAATGGCCAGTGAAATAGTAGCCAGTGGTGTTTTCAGTTCGTGGGTCATGTTATTGATAAAGTCGGATTTTATTTCCGAGAGCTTTTTCTGGTTAAGCAGGGTGCGGATGGTAAGCGCAAAGGCGGTGATAATGATCATGGTAAACAGCACCCCGCCGGAGATCATGATCCCTAACTGTTTGGCCACGGAGTCGTCGGCAGGCATTACAATTACAAGCCGTTCCACCCTGGGGCTGAAATCATTCTGTTCCGTAAGGTTGATTACCTGTACTTTATAGTTGTTGATCCTTTTCAGGCTGTCTTCTTCGCTTTTATGATACATCTGCACAAAGCCGGCAGATTGCATCTTGATATTGGCCAGGTCCGATCCGGGCACGATCCCGAGGATGGCGAACTCGAAGTTGGTAGAATCGAGGTGATTTTTCCTCATATTGGACTGGATGCAACGCCTCACTTCCTGTACGGTGAAAAAGTCGCTCACTGCCGGTGGCTGGTAAGGCACGCGGTTAATATCCAGGTTGAATCCTTTGGTGCTGGGGGGCTCTTTGGCATCCAGCTTAAACATCACTGCAGCCTGACGGCGGTACATCATATCGTTGTACACATCATTGGTCATGTTGATAGCGCGCTGAAAAAGCTGTTCCTGTTTGATAAGAACGGCACTCCTGATCCAACTGACCTGGATATAGATAATGCCGAGCAGCGACAGTGTGATCAGGACGACGATAACGGGGAAAATCTTCTTCAGTGGTATCATGTAAGTTTTATCAGGCTTTAATTATCTCAAAGATAAGCGCATAGAAATATTAAAATATGTTAAAAAAGATGTTTGCTATAGCAACTATGATACAAAATTCCAGAGCGGATCCTGCCTCTGTGCGTAATCTCCGCAATACAATATCACTTTAACGTAATTTTAACTGGGTGTTGCTGATTTTATTAATGCTTCTTTCCTTACCTTTGCTTCAGAATCTGGTACTAAATTTGATTAGTTAAGGATCATAACAAAGTAATTAAACTTTCTACATACATCGATGTGGATTCGTTCCATAAGCGATTTAGATTTTGGTTGATAAAATGGTAAGGAGGTTTTCTAGCCTCCTTTTTTTATTTTCCCCACTTTTTCTTTTTTCTTTACTATTCAATCATTTAGTTAAATTTGAACAGGCTATAAAATTGTTTGTCTATGGTAACTTTGTCGCCCGGCATTTTGCTGATAGCTGATCCATTTTTGAAAGATCCGAATTTTGCGCGCACGGTAGTACTTCTTTGTGAATACCAGGAAAAAGGCAGTTTTGGTTTTGTGATCAACAAGTTGTTTGATCAAACGCTTAGTGATCTTGTGCCAGAGGTATTGATCAATAATATTCCTGTTTACTATGGCGGTCCTGTACAGATGGATACCATTCATTTTGTGCACCGGCATCCGGAGCTGATCAGCGGCGGGCAGGAGATATTGCCTGGTGTGTTCTGGGGAGGTAAATTTGACCAGGTGGTGGATGCCATCAATAAGGGCTTACTGGAGCCTAACAGGGTGAAATTCTTTATTGGTTATTCCGGCTGGACTGAGGGGCAGCTGGATGAGGAGGTGAAGGATAAATCCTGGATATTGTCAGATACCGATACTTCACTGATATTTGAGCGCAGGGAGCAGCAAATATGGCAGCAATCCCTTAAAAATCTTGGCAGTACCTTTGCCATGATGGCAAACTACCCAATTGATCCTTCCTTAAATTAGCGGTAATATTCTGAAAAAGAACAACATCGGCCGGGCCTGTTATTTAAAGTGGAAAATGAACAGGATGAATGCTGTTTATTTAAAACAAATTAAATATCTTGCTAAAGTAATTGGTAGGTAAAACCAGCTACATAGCCCGTTTTCAGGTAAGTAAAATAACCGATAAGATACACCTATGAAGGCAAAACCCATGAAATTTTTTGCTCCTTCTGTAGACCGATACCAGAATTTTACCTGATCACTAACTGATTATCGTCAAAGGCATATTCATTAGGTAATATATACAGCCTTGATAGGGTTGTCTATTGATGTACATGTAGTTACTGCGGATATCTCGTATAGCCGTACCGGTAATGTATTGTACATAATGAATAGAGAGGAAATCCCGGTGGGCAATCCTGTCCATCACCGGGTCATCTAAGATTGGAATAGTTAGGACAAAACGAAGGCCGGGTATTCTTACCCGGCCCGGTTATTATATTTTTTGCTGGTATGCTTTATTTTTCCACTGCTACAGCGCCTTCTACGAGTACGGTAGCCTTATTGCGCAACACTTCCACGAATCCGCCGCTGATGGTAAAAAACTCGGAGTGAGCTTTATCTTTCAGCACTTTCATTTTACCATTTCCGAGGGCTGCAATTAATGGCGCATGTTTATCCAGTATTTCAAAAGAACCGTCAATGCCCGGCAGCTGTACTCCGTACACTTCTCCGGCATATATTTTTCTTTCAGGTGTTAATACTTCTAATAGCATGTTATGATCGTAAATGGTGAAGGGTAATGACCCCGGCAGTACCGGGATCATTGACTTAATTAGTTATTGGCTGCTTCCAGTAATTTCTTACCTTTTTCGATAGCTGCTTCGATGTTACCAACCAGGTTGAAGGCTGCTTCCGGATACTCATCTACTTCACCGTCCATGATCATGTTAAAGCCACGGATGGTTTCTTCGATAGGCACCAGTACACCTTTCAGACCGGTAAACTGTTCTGCTACGTGGAAAGGCTGTGACAGGAAACGTTGTACACGACGTGCACGGGATACTGTCAGCTTATCTTCGTCGCTCAGTTCATCCAGACCAAGGATGGCGATGATATCCTGGAGCTCTTTATAGCGTTGCAGGATCATTTTCACACGTTGTGCGCAGTTATAGTGAGCTTCACCTACGATAGCAGGTGTGAGGATACGGGAGGTAGAGTCCAGCGGGCTCACAGCAGGGTAGATACCAAGATCGGAGATTTTACGATCCAATACGGTGGTAGCATCCAGGTGGGAGAAGGTAGTTGCCGGAGCCGGATCCGTTAAGTCATCCGCAGGTACGTAAACGGCCTGTACGGAAGTGATGGAACCATTCTTAGTGGAGGTGATACGTTCCTGCATCAGACCCATTTCAGTAGCCAGGGTTGGCTGGTAACCCACCGCAGAAGGCATACGGCCTAACAGTGCGGATACTTCAGAACCTGCCTGAGTGAAACGGAAGATGTTATCTACGAAGAAGAGGATATCTCTACCACCACCTGCAGAACCATCTCCATCACGGAAATATTCTGCCAGTGTTAAACCGGACAGGGCAACACGCGCACGGGCTCCCGGTGGTTCGTTCATCTGGCCAAACACAAACGTAGCCTGTGATTGTTTCAGTAATTCTTTATCAACAGCGGTAACATCCCAGTCGCCGTGTTCCATTGATTCTTTAAACTTATCACCGTATTTAACGATGTTTGCTTCGATCATTTCGCGCATCAGATCATTCCCTTCACGGGTACGTTCACCTACACCGGCGAATACGGACAAACCTTCGTAACCTTTTGCGATATTGTTGATCAGTTCCTGGATCAATACTGTTTTACCCACACCGGCACCACCGAACAAACCGATCTTACCACCTTTTGCATATGGTTCGATGAGGTCGATTACCTTGATACCAGTGAACAGTACTTCTGTTTCAGTAGCGAGATCCTCAAATTTAGGCGGTTCACGGTGGATGGGATAACCGTTTGAAGCATCGATATCACCCAAGCCGTCAATTGCTTCACCTACCACATTGAACAAACGTCCTTTAACCTGGTCGCCAATTGGCATTTTAATAGGCGCGCCTTTATCAACTACGGTCATGCCACGAACCATACCGTCTGTGGAGTCCATCGCCACTGTACGAACACTGTCTTCACCCAGGTGCTGCTGTACTTCCAATACTACTTTCTGACCATTTTCGCGGGTAATTTCCAATGCGCTGTAGATTTCGGGCAATTTGTCATCAAAGTGCACGTCCACCACGGGACCGATTATTTGTTTGATCTTACCTGTGTTAGGCATATTTTTAAAGAGGTTTATAAAAATACTAAAATGTAATAGTTTAAAAACGGCAGCAATTTATAGCGTACAGTTCCCAAATTTGCCGCAAAGGTAAGAGTTAATGGATGAAAATCAAAACGCTAACGACGAAAAAAAACCTTTTCCCACCGCATTTTTCGCCTATTTTATCATTAGCAAAGTTTTATCTCCCGGCAATGCAAAGCGGAGTCTGTCAAATTATATTTTTTCATTATTCATAAATAACGTGAAGCTACGGGCGCCATTCATATAAAAATAGCTTCCTTTTCTTAATTCCTTTGCTATTTTTAATCGCTATCCTGATATATACAATATAATAAATATGATAAAATCAAACAGTGAACAATCCAGGAGATCATTCCTTGGCAACCTTTCCAAAGCAGGATTACTGGGCATTTCCGGCATTGTACCGGCCGCGGCCAAAGCTGGCATAGTACCGGAAACTGCCCCCACAGCAGCACCTGAACATGCCTTCCTGTGTAAACCTTACCTTCAATATCCAGGCCCGCATACCATTTCAGTGATGTGGCTTACCAGCCGCCCCTGCTACAGCTGGGTGGAATACGGAACAGGCGGGCAGCTCGATAAAAAAGCCCACCGGGTCACGAACGGGCTGGTAGATGCCAATAACCGCCTGCACCGCATAGAACTGGACCAGCTGGAGCCAGGTAAAAAATACAGCTACAAGGTGTGCTCAAAAGATATTGTGTCGTTTGAGCCTTATAAACTCACCTATGGCGATACCATAGAAAGCGCTACCTATACCTTTACAGCGCCTGATCCACAGAAAAAGGAAGTGTCCTGGGTGATCATTAACGATATCCATGACCGCCCGGCTTCCATTCCCCACCTGATGAAGCTGAATGGCGATGATCCTTATGATTTCGTGTTTTTTAACGGGGATGTATTCGATTACCAGTCGGATGAGCAACAGATCATTGACCATATGCTCACCCCCTGCGGCGATACCTTTTCCACACAAACGCCGTTCATGTATGTACGCGGCAACCACGAAACCCGCGGGAAATACGCCAGGGAATGGCATCAGTACTTCGACAATCCCGGCCATAATAATTATTTCACCTTTAACATAGGCCCTGTATCAGCCATTGTGCTGGATACGGGAGAAGATAAAGAAGATGAACACCCTGTATATGCCGGCATCGTTGATTTTGACGCCTACCGTGAGCAACAGGCCCGCTGGCTGGAGCAGCAACTGCAAAGCCCTGCTTTCAGAAAGGCAAAGCATAAAGTTGTGATGATGCATATTCCGCATTACCACTCCGGCGACTGGCATGGTGTGAAGCATTGCCGTGAGCTGTTTGGCGGCCTGTTTAACAAACATAAAATTGATATTCTTATTTGCGGGCATACCCACAAATACGGCGTGTATGCGCCTGTAAAAGGGGAACATGAGTACCCGCTTATTATTGGCGGCGGCCCTAAAGATGGTTATCGTACACTGATAAAAATAAAAGCCGATCAGCAGAAACTGGTGCTCACCATGCTGAAAGACGACGGCACTAAAGTGGGTGAATACACCGTGTAAGTACAAAATGCCGGGGCTTTCACCCCGGCATTTTATTTACTCCCGCTTATTAATTCTTCTGCGCTACATCTTCCCAAACAAAAATCGTTTCGTCCCAATTCCTTTCCCCTTCTGCTTTTCTCACAGATGCACCTTCTATTCTGCACCGGAAATGTCCTTATAAAAACATACCAAATACAACGACTGCACAGCGGAATTTCCAGTTAAAGAACAGATATGCATCAATGCAACCGATGGAATATTACAGGAATATTTTATTATTCCGTACGTGCTTCTCTTATCCGCTGGAATGCAAGCTCTTACAGCGGTTGCGAATTTGGAATCATTTTTGTCTTACTGTATATATAGCGCTGTAACTGCAGCAAAGCGTTATAAAAATTTTAACATAATCCTTTAACAATTTAAAATGATTCCGCCTTCTAATACTTTTTGACAAACCATTTAAAAATGCTTGTTGATATAAAGACAATCTTTACAAAGCATTCATTACATCTCCAGGGTCTTACAAAAACAACACCTACAGGACTAAAAAACAGGAGTTATGAACATTTTATTAAAACATACAGGAATATCACTTTTATTTTTGGGCTTTTTCGTCAGCAGCTGTGCATCTACATATGCACCTGCATACGATGATCAATATGGCTCTTCCTATGCCAGCGGACCGCAGGTACAGGTGAGCGGATCTATTTCTTTTTACGACGAACTGAGTCCTTATGGCCGATGGGTAAGCTACCCCGGGTACGACAGGGTGTGGATCCCTAATGCAGGCCCGGATTTCAGGCCTTATTATACAAACGGACACTGGGTATACACCGATTACGGCTGGACCTGGGCATCTGATTTCGCATGGGGTTGGGCAGCGTTCCACTATGGCCGTTGGTTATATGACGACTTCCAGGGATGGATGTGGGTACCAGGATACGACTGGGGCCCGGCATGGGTGAGCTGGAGAACCGGCGGCGACTACTATGGATGGGCGCCAATGGGGCCACAGTATACCTATAATGCACCGGCCAGTTACTGGGCGTTTGTACCAAGGCAGTACATTAACAGTCCGCGGATTAACAACTACTACGTTAACAACAGCAGGAACGTGACTATTATTAACAACACCACTGTTATCAATAACACCAATAATTACGGCGGAAGAAGGGTATATGCAGGTCCGAGCGCCAATGAGGTACAACGTTATTCAGGCCAGGCAATACGCCCTGTGAGAGTGGAAAACACCAGCAGACCAATCGGTGGCAGGGTTGAAAATAACCAGTTACGGATTTACCGCCCGGATGCCGCGGCCATCCAGAGAGGACGTGAAGTGGACCGTACAAGACCAGTGCAATCCGTTATTAATAACAACGACCGGCCCGGCCGTGTTACACCCGGAAATACGGCTCCTCAGCCAGGCAACATTAATAACGGTGGTAACAGGGTACGCCCTGGTGAAGTGAACCAACCGGTTAATAACAATAACGGGAATAATTTCCCGGGCAATAATAGCGGAAGGGTAAGAACAGGTACCACACAACCTGTGAACCCCGCCAATAACAACAATAACCCGGGCAACTTTAACAGGCCGTCGAGGATAACGCCAGACAGAACTGCAGAACAGCAACAGATACAACAGCAGCAACAGCAACAGAGGATTCAGCAACAGCAGCTGGAGCAACAGCAAAGAGTTCAGAGAGAACAACAGCAACAACAACAGAGGGTTCAGCAACAACAACAGATACAACAACAGCAACAGCAAAGAGTTCAAAGAGAACAACAACAGCAACAACAAAGGATACAACAGCAACAGCAGCAGCAACAACAGCAACAGCAACAGCAACAGCAAAGGGTACAGAGAGAACAGCAGCAGCAACAGCAAAGGATACAACAGCAACAACAGCAGCAGCAACAACAACAAAGGGTAAGGGAGCAGCAACAGCAACAACAACAGCAGAGGATACAGCAGCAGCAGCAGCAAAGACCACAGGAAAGACAACAGGGTGACCGTCCTTCCCGTGTAGGATAAACCACCCGCGGATATAGAAGAAAGTACGGATGATTACAACGGCAAAGATGTTTGTGAGATTACATCATTAATGCCTTGTATGTTATCCGTACTTTTTATTTGTTATAAACGTATTTGTATAATCTGTCCCTTACCGTTTGAAAAGTAGCTGTGCCGGTGGCCAATCCCTTCTGCATCAGGCGCAGTTCCAGCGGTGGATATTGGGGATAATAAGGAGGCTGGTGATAGGGCTCTGCAAATGCCTGGTAACCGAGCCGCTCATAAAAAACAATTCTACGTATAGCCTGCTCCGTTACAGGCGGTTCCACTTCCAGTACAATTCCTCCAAGTTTATCTTCCATCTGCAGCATTACCTGTGTACCGGCTCCGCCGCCCCTTGCACCGGGATGAATGGCAAAATGTTCTATAAAACTGAACCCGGGAAGACGCCAGAAAAATATAAAGCCGGCAAATGTATCGTCGTTTTCAATACGCAGTAACTGTAACTTTCCGGATACCATCAGCATCAGTTGCTGATCCCAGGGCCTTCTCTCCTCTTCGGGGAAAGCTTCTTCATATAAATCCTTTATCGCTTCATGGGCGATGGTAGTAGGTATTAGCCGGATCATGCAGCGAAGTTACTGATTATCCGTGTGGTGCAGCTGCTTATTCCGCGTCATTCTTTACAGACGGTACACATTCATAAGGATCAGGATTGCCGGCAGGAGCAGGCTTATCGGCTGCCCAGCAAAAGTTCATAGCCTGGCTGGTAATGCTCACCAGCTTTACAGCTACCTTACTGCCTTTGCGGCTGTTGGAAGCTGCAATGCTACGGGTGCCCTTCTCAGGGATATTACTGATAGTATATCGTTCTGTTTTAAAAACTTCATTGTTGTTGCGCATATAGGCTACACTCACCACCACATTATCGAGTGCATATTCCGTTTGATTTCTTACAATAATATCCAGATCTTTTATACCTCCGAGTAACCCGGTACGGTAATCGCCGGCGGTAACGGCAATAAATTGCTGCCAGTTCCGGCGGTAATAGGCCCGGCGCTCAATAAACTGGCCGGCTACCCGCTGCCGGAGCTCCTGGTGGTTGGTAATTTGCCGGGACACGGCCCCCGACTGGTCAAGGCTTTTACGTAGATCCCGGTTCTCGTTCCACAGGCGCTGGTTTTCAGACAGCACCTTACGTACATAACGTTGCTGCTGGCAGTACCCCAGGCTGAACACCACGGTAAGCAATAACAGGATGGCGGGATAAACATAGCTTCTTTTCATACCGGGGAAAAGAGAAAAAATAATGCCAATGCATTTTTATTACATTTGTACAAATGGTTTCAATGCAATTGATTATTGTAAATGACGAACAGACGGCCCGGCAATTTCTCGACGTGCATGTGGAATTAAACAAGAAGGTGCCTGGTTGGATAAGGCCGCTGGACAAGGATATTAACAGTGTTTTTGATCCTGAAAAGAACAAGGCATTCCGGCATGGCGAATGCACCAGATGGATTTTAAAAGATGACAAAGGCAGGTTAGCCGGCAGGATCGCCGCTTTTGTTAATAAGAAATATAAGACGAAGGGAGACGAATGCCCGGTAGGTGGCGTGGGGTTCTTTGATTGTATAGATCAGCAGGAAGCCGCCAACCTGCTTTTTGATACCGCCAGGCAGTGGCTGCAGGAAAGGGGAATGGGCGCCATGGATGGCCCTATTAATTTCGGGGAACGGAACAACTGGTGGGGGCTGCTCACAGAAGGCTTTCACGAGCCGTTATATTGTATGAACTTCAATCCTCCTTACTATGTGCGTTTATTTGAGGAGTACGGCTTCAGGCTTTTCTTCAACCAGATCTGCTACGGAATGAAGGTAAGCGACCAGCTGCAACCGAAATTTTTCAGCCGGCATGCTGCCATTGCAGCTGATCCCGCGTTCAAAGCTGTGCATATCCGCAAAAATGAATTGGCGCGCTTTGCAGAAGCCTTTAGTATTGTGTACAACAAGGCATGGGCACAGCATATGGGAGGTAAGGATATGGCAAAAGGGCAGGCTTTGGCATTGTTTAAACAGATGAAGCCCCTGCTGGATGAAAAAATTGCCTGGTTTGTTTACCATAATGAAGATCCCATTGCCATCTGGCTGAACCTGCCGGATCTGAACCAGTATATTAAGCATATGAACGGCAAGTTTGGCTTATTACAAAAGCTGAAATTCCTGTGGTTGAAACAAACGGGCTACTGCAAAAAAATGGTGGGGATCATATTTGGTATCGTTCCTGAATTCCAGGGCAAAGGTGTAGACGCCTTTATGATTGTGGAAGGTGCAAAATTAATACAGGGAGGGAAGTCGAATTACGAAGAATATGAAATGCAATGGGTGGGTGATTTTAACCCTAGAATGCAGAATGTAGCGGAAAGCCTTGGCGCTGTTCCTACCCGCAGGCTGGTCACCTATCGCTATTTATTTGACCGTACAGCTCCCTATAAAAGACACCCGATACTCTGACAGGAAAAATAAATGTATTATTAACAATAAAAAGTGCGCTGGCTTCAGGTAACCAGTGCACTTTTCGGGCCGTGTGGATAATATATCAGCCATGTATAACACTGAAAGTAATTGCTGTTGATCCGTTACAGCAGGGATTAAATATCCCCCATATTAGTATATGATAGCTATTGGCAGATGAATAATTTTATGATATTATCTACATTTAAATCCCTTTTGCCGTTACGATCGTATCTAACCTGATGATTTTGTTATGACCAACTTATATCCTGAGTGCCCTGATAATGCGGATCTGGCACTTATTGAGCCTACGTTATTATTCAGGCAACAAGTAATGAAAGCCATCAGCTACGTTGTGTTGTTCTTTATTCTTTACGTGGTGCTATTATTTGCAGCCATTGCCCTGGCTATCGCCTGTATCTGGGGAGGGATCATGTTATTCCACACTTATCCGGCCTGGAGTACAGGCATCACCGGGCTCAGTTTTATTTTACTGGGTAGCATGGTTTTGTTTTTTCTTATAAAATTCCTGTTTAATAAGCGGCCTGCAGTTAATCCTTACCGTACACAGATCTTCCCGGATCATCATCCCCGTTTATTTGATTTTATTACGCAGCTGGTAAAAGATACGCGCATCAGTTTTCCCAAAAAAATATTCATTGTACCTGACATGAATACCGCGGTATTTTATCATCCGAGCTTCCTGAGTTTATTCTGGCCTGCCGGGAAAAACCTGGAAATTGGTTTAGGATTGATCAACAGTGTAAATGTGAGTGAGTTCAAAATGCTGCTGGCTTATGAATTTGCGCATTTTTCTCAACGTAGTATGAAACTTGGCAGCTATATCTATGCGCTGAACAAGATGCTGTATAACATGCTGTATGAAAATGACCGCTGGAATGAAATGGAAGTACGCTGGAGCAGGGGCAGCAGCCTGCTAAGTTTTTTTGCGCATATCACTACAAGAATCCTGAACGGAATGCAATATGTGTTGCGGAAAATATATGCTGTTATTAACCGGCAGTACCTGGTGCTGAGCCGGGAAATGGAGCATTATGCAGATACTGTAGCGGTAGGCCTTACCAGTACAGAAACGGCGGTGAGCGGTTTGCGACGGCAGGAAATGGGCGGTTATTGCCTGGATCATTGCTTTCATAAATTACCGGACCTTGCAGAAAGGGCCCTCCGTTTTTCGAATATTTTTATGACACAGCGTGCCATGATCCGGTATCACGCCACCCAGAACCACCTGGCATTGGATACCGCCGGGCTGCCGGTTATTACCGACAATTATTTCCAGACATTTCTTAAAAGCCGGGTACAGCTGCGGGAACAATGGACCTCGCATATTTCCCGGGAAGCGCGGGAAGCCCATTATCTGGCAGCAGCCGTGCAGTGCAAACCTGTTAGCATTAGCGCCTGGAACCTGTTTAACGAGCCGGAAAGTATACAGGAGCATATGACTTCGCTGGTATACAATTTTACGACGCATGCCGGCGAAGCGCCATTTACCGAAATGACGCCCGGGGCTTATATTGAGGAGCTTTCCCATCGCCACCGGTTATACGAATATCCTAAAGCATTTAATGACTACTACGACAACCGGCCATTTGCCGGCATTAACGGGGAGTTTACCCGGCTGCTTACCCAGGAGGAAATAAAGGCAGGCAGCTTACAGGACCTCTATCATCCTGAAAATATTGCAAGGATGCGGGCTTTTTACCGCGATCGCCAGGATGCGGAAACCCTGCAGGCCATCAGCAGTGGCCAGTTCCAGACGAGTTATTTTGAATTTGACGGGCAAAAATACAGTGCAGCCCGTGCCAGGCAGCTGGCCCGGATGTTATCAGCACATGTTGCCGCCGAAGAAATATGGCTTCAACAACACGACCAGCGGGCCTTTCAATATCATTACAGCATAGCCATGCAACGCAGTCCCGCTACGGCCGTTCTGCTGATGGAAAAATACACACAGATCCTGCAGTACCAGCAAACCGGCCACCAGTTGAATGAACAGGTGATCCGGATCATTCATTGTATCAGCCTGTTGTTTAATTCCGGCGCGGAAGGAATGGAATCGTTGCAGGCACTGTTTGATGAATTGTCGGCCGGGTGCCGGGGCTTCCGGATGATTATGGAAACCCTGCAACAGGAGAAGCTGTTTCTGAATTTCCCGGAAGATATGGAAGAAAGATTAAAGCGATTCAATGAGCACGATTGCTCTTTTGTACAGGATATGGTGCCGGACTATGTAGCCATCCAGGAATTACATGAAATCAGTTCCGCTACAATGGAACATTTTAGCAACAGCATCATATTACTAAAAAAGGCATATCTGGAATTCATTTTATCATTGGAACCGGGGAATAACACCCGTTAAAGCGCCATTACTGCTGCGCATTTTTCTCTTACTGAATTTGTGCGTATTTTCGGCGCTCGCGAAAGCGTAGCACTCATATGGAGAATTTTATCGTTTCAGCCCGTAAATACCGTCCACAAAACTTTTCAACAGTAGTTGGACAAGCACATATTACCACCACGCTCAAAAATGCCATCCGCAATAAACAGCTGGCGCATGCCTTCCTTTTTTGCGGGCCGCGTGGGGTAGGAAAAACCACTTGTGCCCGCATCCTGGCTAAAACCATTAACTGCGAAAACCTGCAGCCGGATGGGGAAGCCTGTAATGAGTGTCATTCCTGCAAATCGTTTAACGAGGGCAGCTCATTCAACATTCATGAACTGGATGCTGCCTCCAACAACTCCGTAGATGATATCCGCACCCTGGTGGAACAGGTGCGCTTTGCACCGCAGGCAGGAAAATACAAGATCTATATCATAGATGAGGTACACATGCTCAGTTCCTCGGCCTTCAATGCCTTTCTTAAAACCCTGGAGGAACCGCCTTCCTATGCGATCTTCATCCTGGCCACTACGGAAAAGCACAAAATATTGCCGACCATCCTGAGCCGTTGCCAGATCTTCGACTTCAAACGTATTACCATACAGGATACAGTAGATCATTTGCAGGAGATATGCAACAAAGAACATATCCAGGCAGAAACCGATGCCCTCCACCTGGTAGCGCAAAAAACCGATGGGTGTATGCGCGACTCCTTAAGCACGCTGGATAAGATCGTAAGCTTTACCAGCGGTCATCTTACCTACCAGAATACGCTGGAGCACCTTAACATCCTTGATTACGATTATTTTTTCCGGGTAATGGCTTCTGTGCTGCAACAGGATGTAGCCAATGCCCTGCTTATATTTGATGAAATTCTACAGAAGGGTTTTGAAGGAGATAATTTCCTGAACGGATGGGCGGAGTTTTTGCGTAACCTGTTGTTATGTAAAGAAGATAAGGCCCTTCATCTCGTAGAGGTTTCCGGTAACCTGAAAGAGCGTTATAAACAGCTGTCGGGCCAGGTAAGTCCTGCTTACCTGATCACCGCCCTGCACCTGCTGAACGAAACCGAGATCAATTACCGCATGGCGCGTAACAAGCGTTTGCATGTAGAGATGGCACTGATCAGGCTGTGCTTCCTGCAACAGGCAGTAACGCTGGTGAGTGACGACAGTAACGGGGAGGTGTCAAAAAAAAAGCTGGTAGCTGATGGTTCTCCGCCGCAAAAGCTGCGGGCGCCTGCCGCCCAGCCGGTAACCGCCAAAACTATTACTGGTACCCCTGCCACTACAGAAAGTATTGCAGCGGGCCCCCGTTTGACTGTAGATATACCGGTGGCAGCGCCGGTACCAAAAACACCGGTGCAGACAGTGCAGTCTCCGTCAATTCAAACGGCACCGGTACAAACAATGCCGGTTCAGGCAGCACCGGTGCAGACCGCGCCGGTGCAGACCACGCCGGTTGCCCAAACCCCACCGCCACCATCTTCAACGCCTTCTCCCAACGGAAATACCGGAGTGGCCCATACGCCTGCTGCGGCTGCGGCACCTGCAGCCCACACGCCTGTTACCAGTTCACCGGGGGCAGCTACTGCCGCAGCTACGGCTCCTGTGGCTTCCCCTGCTGCCGGGCCCGCTGGTACAGCAGCCGCCCCTGCGCC
>NZ_DATCRD010000353.1:0-33663 GCF_036569185.1 Chitinophaga sp. | reverse complement strand
ATGTAACGCTTTCCCAGTGATCGCCTTCGGCGATTTTAAATTGTCTTGGAGCAGGATTAGGCTGATTATACTGATTAGCCTGATTTTATTTTTTGGGATTATTTAAAAATAGAAAGGGAAATAAAAGCGGAGGAATCTGCTTTCATTTCCCTTTTCTTTTGAAAAATATGGTTATCAGATGAAAGCAGGTATACGCTTTCATCTCTCAAAATCTTAAAAACAATCAGACTAATCAGTATAATCAGCCTAATCCTGCTCCAAGACAATTTCCATCGCCGAAGGCGATATTTTCCCGCTTTATTTATTAACTCCTGTAACATTTGGTTCATCACCTCCGTTTAACAAGCGTTACCCACGAAAAATATCAGCTCAACATGCTGATTTACATATTTTTAGTGCTCTCGACAGATTTGCTCATGCATCGATGCGCCGTTTTTACGGCGCATTTTTTATGACCCGCATTTAAGTATTAATTTTGCAGCATGAAAAAATACAGGCAAGCAACGGCATTGTTTACCATGATTGGCTTAATGGCCTGTAACCTGGCAACTAAACCATCGCTACCGAAGGCTCCCGATAAATTCGTGAAACTGCCTGAATATTTCAGCCAGGAGAATGCCCATATCCGCACAGGCGGTTATATACTGCATAAATCAGTGACCCTTAACGGTAAAACCGATACTACCAGTATCCCCGGCAACGACAGCGCTACCGTACACGACCTGTTAAAGCCCTTTATGGATGCGGATCTAAATAAACCATCCCTCCGGGATGAATATGATACTTCCGGCTTGTATGATCCATTTTCCGGGAGAAGATCACTGATCTATAAATCAAAAGGGAAACAGACCAACCCTTCGGAAATTACCCTTGAGCTGGATAAACAAGGCAACATACAACAGGTAAACATCCACTCCTATACCAGCAATATGGTATATGAATTCCGGCAGGATCTGCATTACCGGCAAAACCGGCAGGTCCGGATGACCACCTATCAGAAGATTGCTTTCCTGGCGCCCAAACAACTTGAAGTAAATGTAACGATTGCACCAAAAACAGGCATGTAAACATGACAGCAGCGGAGTTTCAGCAAATATCACACACCATACCGGGAGATGCCGGTATTTACAAATACTACGATGAATCAGGTACCCTGTTATATGTAGGGAAGGCTAAAAGTTTGCGTAAAAGGGTAAGCTCCTATTTCGTCAAAAACCACGACAACTATAAAACCCGCAAACTGGTAGAGCACATTCATCACATTGAGTTTACCATCGTTGATTCTGAGCAGGATGCTTTTCTGCTGGAAAACTCCCTCATCAAACAATTCAAGCCCAGGTATAATATTAACCTGAAAGATGATAAAACATACCCTTACATCGTTATCAAACATGAACCGTTTCCGCGGGTATTTTTCACCCGGAATGTGATAAAGGATGGTTCGGATTACCTGGGTCCCTTCACCTCGGTGGGAAGGGTAAGGGAAATACTGGATGTGATCAAATATAACATTCCCCTGCGTACCTGTAACCTGAATTTATCTGAAGAAAATATCCGCAAAGGAAAATTTAAAGTATGCCTGGAATATCATCTGGGCAACTGCAAAGGCCCTTGTGAGGGATTACAAACACAAGACGACTACCGCGAAGGATTGCAACAGGTAAAGAATGTATTAAAAGGCAATCTTACCCCGGTAGTAGCCTTGTTCAAAGAACAAATGCTGGAGCATGTATCGAAGATGGAATTTGAGAAAGCGGAGATCATGCGGAAAAAAATAGAAAGCCTGGAAGATTATTCCGCCAGATCCACTGTTGTAAACACCCGCATGGGCAATGTGGATGTGTTTTCCATTATCAGTGAAGGCAACCACGCATATGTAAATTACCTGCGCATCCTGAATGGCACTATTGCCGATACCAAAACCGTAACGCTGGAAAAACAGCTGGAAGAAAGCGATGAAGAAGTGCTGACCTATGCCATTGCCTACCTGCGGGAGGCGTTTAAAAGTATCAATTCAGAAATCGTAGTCCCGTTCCCGTTAACCTACCCGGAAAGTAATATTACTGTTACTGTTCCTAAAGGCGGCGATAAAAAGAAGGTGCTGGAATTGTCTGAGAAGAATGTGAATTATTTTAAAGAAGAACTATACCGTAAAAAGATCCTGCACCTGGAAGGGAAGTCGGACATGGAACGCAAACAGGTGCTTTACCAGTTGCAGGCCGACCTGGAATTACCCGCGTTACCGGAACATATCGAATGTTTCGATAACTCCAACTTCCAGGGCAGCTATCCTGTGGCGGCCTGCGTAGTATTCAAAGACGGAGTAGCTTCCAAAAAAGATTACCGGCACTTCAATATTAAAACAGTAGAAGGGATCAACGATTTCGCCTCCATGAAAGAAATCGTTTTCCGGCGCTACAACCGCCTGCTTGCAGAGCAGCAGCCGTTGCCCCAGTTAGTAATTATTGATGGCGGTAAAGGCCAGCTGGGCTCCGCTATGGAAAGCATCCGGGAATTGAACCTTATAGGCAGTATGACGGTAGTTGGCCTGGCTAAAAATGAAGAGGAGATATTTTTTCCGGGAGACTCAGAAAGCATCAAACTGCCCTACAACAGCGAGAGCCTGAAGCTCATCCGCCGGGTGCGCGATGAGGTACACCGGTTCGGCATCACTTTCCATCGCCAGAAAAGAAGTAAAGGAACCTTTAAAAATGAACTGGAAAGCATTAAAGGTATCGGTGGAAATACTGCTACACAACTATTAAAAACGTTCCGCTCAGTAGCTAAAATCAAACTTCTTTCACAGGAAGACCTGGTGAAAGAAGTGGGCGCTGCGAAAGCCAAACTGATCTGGGATCATTTCCATAAAGAAGATGCCTGACGATAATTGCTGGCCCGCTGGCTGCTATACAGCATTTTCCAGGTTCCGGTATAGATCAGATTCTTTCGATCTGTTCGAGCCCGCTGGCTACTATACAGCATTTTCCACCTGCTGCCGGCTACTGATAGCCTTCTCCGCCTGTAAAATATGCCGGCGGATATGTGCAGTTAAAAAACAAAACGTATCACCTGCAGATAATTTTATCAAACCCGATAATGAGGTCCGCACTTTTATCTGACGGATATTTACTTTCGCCGCACGCAGCAACAGGTTCTCCATTTGTTCCTGCTGCTGAATAAATTCGCTTAATACCGGTGCTATCTCTGGTTGAACTGATGGTAAATGCCCCTTGGGCGATTTCATACGTGACCGTAACTGGCCGTTGGCGCCAGGCTCCATGAGCCGGGTAAACCAGGCGCCCACCCAACTGCTGCGGAACAGGGAAGCAGGCTTGCTGTTACGTCTTTCAGCCTTGGTAATTGCCTCATCCAGTGCCGGCAGGTAAAACCGGCCATAGGTGTTCAGATGTTCCAGGCATTGCACGGCACTCCACCGGTCAGGGCCGGACGTATGTTGCAATGCGGCGTCTGATTGTCCGCCGAAACGGCTCTCCGCTTTATATTTCATTTCCACATTCTTTCTTCGCAGTTCCTGCAGCAGTTCATCACTGTTTACGCTGGTCATGTTGTATTTGTTTACACAAAACTAGGCGTGCGGAGGATACAAAATCTTTGCGCAGATCAACATTTTATAGTTTCACAGTACTCAGCAGTTTGCTGAAGGTAGCGGGATCTATTCCAAGATATGAAGCCAGGTACTTATGTGGGATCAATTGTAATACGTGAGGGCTGCGGGTAAGTAAGGTCCTGAATTTTTGTTCTGCAGAGAAAGACAGCAATTCTTTATGCCTTTCCAGTACGCCGGCCAATGCCGCAACGGTGGCCAGCCGCACCCATCTTTCAAAGATGGGGTATTGCAAGGTAAGCCGGTTAAAGTCTGCATACGACAGGCGAAGCAATTCGCTATGGGTAAGTGTTTCAAGATACCAGGGGGATGGTTGCTGGAGCTGGAAGGAATCCAGCACTCCCGAAAAGGAGCCGGCATAAGTAAATACGAGCGTGGATTCTTTATCATTTTCGAGGGAGAAAACGCGTTGAACACCTGCAGTCACGAAGTAGAGATATTTTTCTATTTCCCCTGCTGCGGTCATCACTTCTTTCCGTTTAAACTGGACCGGATGCCAGCAGGCGGCCAGAGCCTCCCATACATCATCGGGAAGAGGCATTACCTGGAAAACAATTTTACGTAGCTGCTGAAGGGGCATAGCGGCAAGATAAAAAAAGAAAGGCAATCAGCATAACTGATTGCCTTCCCGTATTGATCGGTGATCATTTTTTGATTAGTACTGCCAGAGGTCCTGCTCTTTGTTAAAGATACGGTCGTGAATGGCTTGTCCTTCCAGGAGGCGCATGGTACCGTCTTTAATGTAGTCTTTGATCTCGCGGTTGTAGGTATTGTTTTCCTTTACTATGTAGCTGCCAAAGAAGCGCATTTCAAAAAGGTCTTCCCAGCTGATAGTAGAAGCATCGTTATTCTGGTTATATACATCATGTTTAGCCAGAACAGCGCGGCAATCCGGATAATACACCCAGAATAAAGGGATGGATGCACGTACGCTGCCATCTTCATTTATACGGGATACCATTGGAGCTATACCGAGTATGCGAACCTTGAGAGCGGAAGCTTCTTTATCGAATACCCATACTTCTTTGATCTTGTACTGTTTGATGGTACGTGGATCGAAGTCGTCGCGGGTAGTCACCATTTTTTCTTCGCCGGTTACCGGATCTATACTACGTACAGTTCTTTCTTCACCGGCGAGTTTGGTTTGTATTTCCGAGTAGGGCATTACAGTCGTAAAACGGTCGTCGATAGCGTTGAAAGCTTCTATCTCTTTATTCTTGATAGCTTCGAGCAAAATATTAATGAACAGTTGGTTCACACCAGACTCATCTTCCACATTATACTGGAAGGGGAGGTTGATCTTTTCCCTGATATCGATTACCTGCCATACGCGTTTTTCCCAGAACCTGTCATCCTCACGGATATAATCGTAGGCAATGGGTGTACGTTCCCTGGCAAGGTTCCTTTCCACCACACCATCCACGCGCAGCGATTTACGGGGAGTATCTACCAGCGGGGCTGATATATCATCCGGGCGCAAAGAAGCCGGGGGAGCAGCAGTGGGAGGAGGAGGTGCTACGGCATTCCCGGTAGCCGGGTTTACCACGCTATCCGGTGCAGGTGTTGCTGTGGTTGCAGTTCTGCGGCGGGTAGTACCACCACGGCGTTGCGCTTCAGCAGCTGTTGCCAGCATCACCAGCAAAAGAGTGCACCAACCAATTCTGTTAAATATTACTGCTCGCATAATTCAGTAATTAATGGACCGTTAGTTTAATTTAAATATTGTACTCGGCATAGAACGAACCACATTATCCGGGCCTTTCACTTTTACGTTTTCAAAGAAAACCTCATCGCCTGGGCGCAGTGAACGGATGGATGCAGCTACGCTTCCGGGGAAATACGCTGAAGTAGCATCACCTTCCTGGTATTCTTTGCCTTTTGCAGAGATACCAACGCGGTAACCGATTACTTCGTATTTCACGCCTTCAAATTCAAAATCTTCGAGGTCGGCACGTAAGCCTCCCTGTACTTTAAAGTCGGCAGCTTTCATGCTTCCGCCTTTATTAACACCTACTTTCAGCACCGGGTCCGGAACACGTTTTACACGGAATTCTTTCTGACCGAGTGATTTGGTTTTACCATCGATGTTGGCAACTACATTAATTACCGCTTTGCCTGGCTGGCTTACAGTTACGATGTATTCGCCGGAAGCACGTTTGGTCATATTACCACCTGATATAGAGGCAGATACCTGTTCAGCAGGTACACCGGCAGCAGAGATAGAGATAGGATTCTGCAGGCCGATATACAGCACGTTCATTTTATCTGCGGAAATAGAGGTTGCCGAAGCACCTACATTATAAGTTTCTGTAAAGGGATAGGTTTCAGGAGCGCCACCAGTTGGGCTAGGTAAGGTAATAGTACCGGTCAGTGTTTTTTCACCAATGCCGGAAACAGCAGATGTAAATACTCCTAAACCTTCATGCGCTTCAATAGTCTGACCATTCACAACGATAGTCGGATTAACCGTGGTGCTGTAAGCGCCTACTGCGATATTGGCAGTTAAGGTTTGTCCTTCCATCAGGTTTTTGGAATTCAGGGAGATAAATGGTCTTACTTTATCGAATTTGAATGTATTCGCATCAATCTGACGGAACAGATCATCGATAATGGCAGACTCAGAGTTTTTGATATCATTCTGGAATTTACCCAGGATGGTTACGGCTGCAATGGTAGGCACCATGTTGAAGTGGTAGGTTGTCCATGATTTAGGACCACTGCCATGTTCATCATTTGATTTGCCTACTTCTATTTTAAGTGGTAAAGTTTTTTCGAACTGATCTTTCTTTTTTGGATCAACGAAAGAGAGCAATTTAGCACGTAAATCCTTCAGTTTAGCTTCCAGCTCAGGGCCTTTCTTCATGTTTTCCATTACTCTGGTAGGAGCATCCAGCCCGGCTTTATCCTTGATTTCACCATGTTCATCAAAACCGCCACTTTCTGTAATGATGGTTTTCTTTAAAGATTCAACATAGTCGTACATACTGGCGGAGATCTGTTTCACCTGTTGCGCCTTGGCTCTGAGAGGTGCTGTTTTTTCCGCGTTATCCTTCATCTGTGCATCAAACTGCCGGTAGATAAAGTCATTCTTGTCAGCTAAGGATTTATTTGAAGTATTAATTGAGTTATTTACGATACTAAAAGCGTTCAATATTTCAGCAGAGACGTTCAACGCCAGCATGGCCGTCAAGACCAGGTACATGATGTTGATCATCTTCTGCCTAGGATCTTTAGGTAGTGCCATAGTTTGTTTACAGATTTAATTGATATGTGTTAATTCAAAAACTATTAGCTGTACCTTATCTTCCTCCGTGCATAGCGCTCAGCATGTTACCATAAATTGAGTTCAGGTTGCTGAGGTTTTTAGCGAGCAGGGAAATTTGTTCCTGTGTTTTCTTGGCATCTTCAATGCTGCCACTCATAGCACTGGAAGCATTCTGCAGGTTGCTGTAGAATGAATTCATTGCTTTCAGGTGGTTGTTGGTGTCCTGGAGTTCCAGTTCATAGATAGCATTGAGGGAAGCCAGATTTTTAGTCATACCCTGCATCTGTACATGGAAATCTTTGGTAGACTCTGATGCACTATTGAAAGAAGATACAGCGGCGGCGGCAGTAGTGTAGGCATTTGCCACATTACCGATAGCGCTGGCAGCTTCTCTGGTTTTTTGTGTGTAATCTCCAGTGGCTGCTACTACATCGCTGATATCTCTCATTTTATCAACGGTAGTACCCAGTTTCTGGAAGTTTTCGCTTAAGCGCTGCAGGTTGGCAGGAGTAATATCTGCTTCCTGGAGCATTTTGTCAAGGCCGGCTACAGCAGGGCTTCCTGCTACTGCCACCACCTGTCCTTCTGCATGTGTCCCGGTATCAGGTACAAAAGCATATACGAAAAAGATCAGCGCTTCAACGCTCAGACCCAGGATCAAAGCAATATCTGCTCCGCGCCAGTGCTGTAATTTGAACAATGCTCCCACGATTACTACGGAAGCAGCAATACATACGAAAAAGTTCAGCCATTTAGCTTTGTTAGGATTCATAGCCATAGGTTAAAATTTACTGGTTAAAATGTTAGTTAAAGTCTGTATGGAATAGTTAATTCTCACTGATTTACTCATAATAGTGTACATACTACAAAGGTTTCTTTGGTGTTAATAAATACAGGCTATTACCGGTTTTAATTATCCTATCTGTGCTTTACCCGTCTGCTCAGGGCAATGGTACATCTGAAACCAACATAGGATTTCGAACTATCCTGGTACTCATAAGTTCTGGTACCGGTTTGAAGGAAGTATCCCACGTCTTTCCAGGAACCGCCCCTGATTGCTTTACGTTTCATTTTTAATGGTGCATCATCCGGCACATCCATTCTCAGATATGGGTTCATATCCGATGTGAAAGAATAAGCGTTTTCGTAAAAGATATCTGCTGTCCATTCTGCAACGTTGCCGGACATGTTGTATAAACCATAGTCGTTAGGCCAGTAGGCATCTGCACGAACAGTGTAAAAACCACCGTCTTCCGGATAGTTACCCCTGCCTGGTTTGAAGTTAGCCAGCAAACATCCTTTTTTGTTGCGGATGTAGTAACCACCCCATGGGTAAGGCGTTTGTTCTCTTCCGCCGCGGGCGGCATATTCCCACTGTGCTTCAGAAGGTAACTGGAACTTATCTTCCGTGAACAGCTTTTTGCTGGCGCGGTAGTCTTCCCAGAACTTACTTCTCCACTCACAGAAAGCGGTTGCCTGGTGCCAGTTCACACCTACTACCGGATAGTTATCGAACGCCGGGTGCCAGAAGTACATACGCGTCATCGGCTCGTTGTAGGCGTAAGAGAAATCCCTGATCCAGCACAATGTATCCGGATAAATGGGCACGTCTTTCTTAACAATAAAAGTAGAACGCGGCTTACCGAAATTCTCTCTCAGCTTCGCTTTATCCCAGTTAAAGGTTTCCTGGTGGTATATCAGTTTACCTACGTCAATATCCTTACGGCCATATAACCGGTCTGCTTCGGTATATACCATCGCATCCAGCTTTTCCATGGTCGCTTTGTCTTTATATACAATCTTCTGCTTCCAGTCAATTATATCATGACCATCATCAGATTTTACATGCCCCAGTAAAATATGGGCAATTGAGTCCTGTACCCAATTCACGAACTGGCGGTATTCATTATTCGTGATTTCCGTAGCATCCATGTAGAAACCGGAAATGGAAATCGACTTGTTACGCGCCGTATACGCATAGTTTACGTCCTCATCACTGGGACCCATGTGAAAAGTTCCGGCTGGTATATATACCATTCCGTACGGTACAGGGGGAGTGTACTTCGGTCTTGGGCTTACGCCGATCAATTGCCCTTGTGCATTCTTTGGGGTTTTACTACCGCCACAGCTGGCCAGCAGGGAAACCAGCAAAACTGCCAACAGACCTTTTACATAGTTAAGCTTCATAAGGGTAGCTTTCATCAGAATATGTTTTTTCTATTAACCAGCCTGGTGTGATTTGCCTGTATACAAGGGAACACATTTCTCATTTTTTCACCCGCTTTGTTTATATGAAAGATAGCAAATGTAATAATTTATTTTAATCCGTAGTGACTTTTTATCCAACTTTTTCAATTCGCCCTATATCCGGTCTGTAACTAGTTTAAACGCGCCTTTTAACATTTTATTATATAAACGTAATAACATTTATTGAATCAATACCTCCCCTTACAAGGGGCAAGTTACATAATTATTATATTAAATTAATAATTTCTTCTATATAATGTACCGGCTTAATGCAATGATAATCTTTACATAAATACACCAGTGTCTCATTTTCCTGCTCCCGTGCGGTCAGCAGCGGAATCCCCGGAATATTTTTTTGGGCGCCCACAAGCACCCTGTACGGAAGGAACCATTTTCCCGCCTCCTCCATCCTTTCCCTGTAATCTTTTCCAACAATGGCCAGTTCAGGGGTGCCTTTTACCAATTGCAATAACTGGCTCGCCCACACGCCGAAAGATGTAGGGTATCTGACTATAGTTTGCGAAAGGCTGGAAACAGCTTCCACGCAACGATCCGCCCATTCTTTCTGATCAAAAACAACGGAAAGATACCAAAGGTTCTGCATCATTACCGCATTGCCGCTGGGCACCGCGCCGTCGTACACTTCCTTCTTCCGTACTATCACATCGTTCTGTCCATCAATGGTATAGTAAAAAAACAAGCCGCTTTCATCACTGAAATGAGCCGTTACAAACGCTGTAATATCCCGCGCTTCATACAAATACCGGGTATCACCGGTGATCTCCTGTAACGCAATCAGCGCCCGGATTAAACACGCATAATCATCCAGGAACGCCGGGTACTTCGCCTGCTGCTGTTTCCAGGTATGGTAAAACCCGCCGCCGGCTGTCCCCTGGCGAAAACTGGTTAAACAGAAATCCATATTGCGGATAGCTATCTCCCGGTAAGCCGGTACGCCCAAAGCTGCATAGGCTTTACAGTACGCATGCACCATCAGGGCATTCCATCCCAACAGGATCTTATCGTCCAAACCCGGCCGGATCCGGTTAGCCCTTACCGCCAGCAGCTTTTCCCGGCAACCCTTTAACATCGCCCCTAAAATACCTGCATCATATCCTCTCTCTGCAGCAAAAACCTCCAGGGGCTGCTGTACCCATAATATGTTCTGCTCCTCCCAGTTGCCATGCTCGGTTACGTCATAATACTCACAAAAAAGCTTTGCCTGTTCCCCGAGTATATGATGGATCTCCGCTTTGCTCCAGGTATAAAACTTCCCCTCTACGCCCTCAGAATCCGCATCCAGGGCGGCATAAAAGCCTCCCTCAGGCGATGTCATTTCCCGGGCTATAAAATCCATTGTATCCCTGATCGTTTGCGCATATATTTCATTGCGCGTAAGCTGGTAAGCATCGCACAGCACATCAATCAGCAGCGCATTGTCATACAACATCTTCTCAAAATGAGGCGCCAGCCACTTTTCATCAGTGGAATAACGTGCAAACCCGCCGCCTAACTGATCGTAAAGGCCGCCCTGCAACATTTTATCAAGCGATAACAACGCCTGTTGCAGCGCTTCCGGATGCTGGTAAGCATGATGATACCGCAACAGGTAAGCAATGGTAAACGTTTGCGGGAACTTAGGCGCCCGCCCGAAACCACCCCAGCGGGTATCGGCCTGCTTCAATATATTTTCGCAAATGGTATCACACTGCGCTTTTGTAAATAATTCTTCAAAGGGGATATCCAGGTGTAAACCCGGCTGCTGGCCAAACTGGGCCGATTGCCGGATATGCTGTACCAGGTTATCGGCCTGGGACTCAATTTCATCGCGCTTATGCCGGAATGCATCAGCCAGCGATAACAGCACATCTGTCCAGGAAGGACGACTGTATGCTTTCACCGGCGGAAAGTAAGTACCCCCGTAAAAAGGCTTCCTGTCCGGCGTAAGAAAAACGTTCAACGGCCAGCCACCGGCACCGGTCATCGCCTGTACGGCATCCATGTAAATATGATCCAGGTCCGGCCTCTCCTCGCGGTCTATTTTGATATTAATGAAATGCTCATTCATGATGGCAGCCGTGGCCTCCTGCTTAAAACTTTCCCGCTCCATTACATGGCACCAGTGGCACGCGGCGTACCCGATACTTACCAGTATAGGCTTATCTTCCTGCAACGCACGTTGCAGGGCTTCTTCTCCCCACGGATACCAGTTTACAGGATTATGCGCATGCTGTAGCAGATATGGACTGGTTTCACTGATAAGCTTATTCATGGATTCCCCCCTACGCGATAAATATTGATTGATCTTCTATTTCTTCTACAAAGAAATTTATTTTTTCAGGATTACAAAGAAATTTTTTGGGAGCAGCCCCTGCATTACCGTGGCAGTAAAAAAACAGGGATGGCATAATGCCATCCCTGCCAGCTTTATTGCAGAAGAAATTACTTACTTTTTTGCCAGGGTGGTCAGGTACTGCTCCAGCGCGGCGGCCATAGATGGCGCCTGCGGAAGCGGAGCCTTTACATCCAGTCTTAATCCCGCTTCTTCCACTGCAGCAGAGGTAGTAGGGCCGAAGGCGCCGATATGCGTTCCGTTCTGCACAAACTCCGGCATATTCTCAAACAATGATTTCACACCGGAAGGGCTGAAAAATACGATCATATCGTAGGCTGTAGCTGCCAGTACCTCCTTTACATCGGTAGAAACAGTTTTGTAAAGCGTAGCAGTGGCATAGTCGCACTTGTTCGCTTTCAACCATTCCTCAATATCTTTCTTCTGGCTGTCGGAGCTGGGGAACAGGAATTTTTCATTGTCCCTGTGTTTGTTCATTACCTCCAGCACGCCTTTGGTAGAACCGTCTGCCCCATAAAATACCTTCCGCTTCCGGTAAAGGATAAATTTTTGCAGATACAACGCAACTGCTTCAGTAATACAAAAGTATTTGCACTCCTGTGACACCTTAATCTTCATCTCCTCGCAGATCCGGAAAAAGTGGTCCACCGAATTACGGCTGGTGAAAATCACCGCCGTATAGCTGAGAATGTCGATTTTCTGTTTTCGGAACTCCTTCGCTGGCAAACCTTCCACCCTTATGAACGGATAAAAATCCAATTTTATATTGAATTTCCTGGCCAGATCAAAGTAGGGTGACTTTTCTGTTTCAGGCTTAGGTTGAGAAATTAGGATTGACTGAATTTGTTTTCCTTGCAAATCTTTTTTTGGCCCGCCTTTTATCATACTTTTTTTGCTCTTGTGTTAACAATAGGCGATAATCAGGGATTACCAGTTAACCAGATATTCTGCAGCACCTTGGTTAATATTAAAACAGGCGCTACTTCGAAAGCGCAAAGGTAAAGAAAAAAATGCAATTTACTGAAAGATAGGTACTGCCTAACCAGGGAATAAGATCTAATATAACGATAGATAATAAGTAATACAATAAAAAACAAGGATATATATAGAAAAGTACGCGCTATTTCCGGTGAACAAAAAGCAATAATCACCAAAAACGGCACCAGCAACACCCCGAGAATTTTGTTGATCAGGTAAAGAATGAAAATATAGGCATCCGCCAATTCGGAATTCCCAAACAACCATCCGCAAAACCGCAGCATAACGTACTTAAAACCATATACCACGGCTACCATCAATACCAAACCGGGTATCAGCAACCAGGGCTCCGCCTGCGGAAATACCTGCTGCCGGTACAGTACCAGGTAAAAATACAGTCCCAGTGCAACGGCAAAGAAAATATTCAGCAGCAAGTTCGGAAAAGGCGACTGCGACAGCTGGTCTTTCAACTGGCGCTGGCTCAATGTGGGATTAAGAAACGCCCGGAACAGATCAGAGAAATATTTCCTGTAAGATAAGCGGATGATACTCAATACCAGCAATACGCCGGCCATCAGGTAAATCAGCCAGTCCATATTACGGTAAGGCCTTATCGGGTTAGTATCCACAAACCTGGGTTTTCCTGGTTTCAGGAAGACGTTTTCCTGCGATATCTTCTTCAGGTAAAGATCATAAGCAGATACCGGCTTTACTTTAGGCGCTGCGGCGAGGGCAAGACTATCTGTTTTCAGGGCGGCAGTATCCTTTCCTGATCTTGCAGAATCCTTCCCCGCCCGCGCAATGGCCGGCAAAACGGCCCTGGTACTGTCTTTCCTGACAGGTGCGGTACGCGGTTTCGGACGCAGTGAATCTGCTGCAATGCGGGTAGCCGCCGGCTTTTTCTTTACTGCCGGCGCCGCAGCGGAATCTGTTGTTTGTGCCAAAACCGGCAAATAACCCAAAATGAATAACAGCAGTAACCAGTTTCGCACCAGGAAAATATTTTGCAATGACTTTAAATCGGTTTTTCAATAACCCGTTCCCAAAGAAAGAATCAACAGCAATTAACGACCTCCGCCCACCTCACAAAAAGGAAACGCAATTTTGATATCGCAAATATATTAAAATAGTCCATAGTTGACCGGAGTGTAGTAAAGGGAAGAAGGTATCTTTGCGGCCAATACAGGTAAACAATTACAAAAACGTCATGGCCGGAATTTATTTACATATTCCTTTTTGCAGGCAGGCCTGTCACTACTGCAATTTCCATTTCTCCACCTCGCTGGCGCAACAGGGAGCAATGGTAAACAGCCTGCTGCAGGAAATTACCCTGCAAAAAAACTACCTGGAGCAGGAACCGGTACACACCATCTACTTTGGCGGCGGCACTCCCAGCCTCCTGAAAGAGCAGGAACTTACTGCATTGCTGCTACACCTGCGCGCTACGTTCAATGTGGCGCCTGATGCTGAAATCACGCTGGAGGCCAACCCCGACGATCTTACCGCTGAAAAACTTATCCAACTCAAAAACGCCGGCATCAACCGGCTGAGCATAGGTGTACAGTCATTTCACGAAGAAGACCTTACCTGGATGAACCGGGCACACAATAGCCGACAGGCGGAAGACTGTATCAAACTGGCGCAGGACCTGGGCTTTCATAATATCACCATCGACCTCATTTATGGAGGGCCTACCCTCACAGATGAGGGTTGGGAACAAAACGTAAAGCAGGCCATTGCCCTGGGCATTCCGCATTTGTCGTGTTATGCACTTACTGTAGAACCAGGAACAGCGCTGGATCATTTTATAAAGAAAAAGAAAATGGCTGCCACCGATCCCGATAAGGCCGCGCAACATTTTGAAATGCTGATGGAATGGCTGGGCGCCGCAGGATATGAGCATTATGAAATCTCCAATTTCGCTTTACCCGGATGGCATTCCCGGCATAACAGCAGCTACTGGCAGGGTAAGCCATATCTCGGCCTGGGCCCCTCCGCACACTCTTTCAACGGGGCTTCCAGGCAATGGAACATCGCCAATAATGCCCAATACATCAAAAGTATTGCTGCCGGTAAAGTGCCTTTTGAAATTGAGTCACTCACTACTGCCATGCAGTTTAATGAGTATATTATGACTTCCCTCCGTACTTCGGCAGGATGCAACCTGGAATGGGTAGCGGAGAAATTCGGGACAGACCATACCATTCACCTGCTGGCGCACAGTGAGCCCTATATCAGGATGGGCCGCATAGAGAAGGTGGGGGAAACATTGCGGTTAACAAAAGCCGGACGCCTGTTTGCAGATGGAATAGCCGGCGAGTTATTCATCTTATAAAATAAAAAAGCAGCGGAAATGCTCTCCGCTGCTTACTATATATACATTCACAATACTTAATTACCATCCCAGGATGTACGCAAACATCAGCGGGGCTACAATGGTAGCATCTGATTCCACGATAAATTTAGGCGTATTGATATCCAGTTTACCCCAGGTAATTTTCTCGTTAGGCACTGCGCCGGAGTAAGAACCGTAGGAAGTGGTAGAATCGGATATCTGGCAGAAGTAGCCCCAGAAAGGTACATCTGTCCATTCCAGGTCCTGGTACATCATTGGCACTACACAGATCGGGAAATCGCCTGCAATACCGCCACCAATCTGGAAGAAACCAACACCCTTACCGGCGGAGTTTTTACGGTACCATTCAGACAGGTAGATCATGTATTCAATACCGCTTTTCATAGTAGACGTTTTCAGTTCGCCTTTGATGCAGTAAGATGCAAAGATGTTACCCATGGTGCTGTCTTCCCAGCCCGGCACGATGATAGGAATATTTCTTTCGGCAGCGGCGATCATCCAGCTGTTCTTCGGATCAATTTCATAATGCTCTTTCATGACGCCGCTCAGCAGGAGCTTATACATGAATTCATGCGGGAAATAGCGTTCACCGGCTTCTTCTGCTTCTTTCCATATTTTGTAGATATGTTTCTGAATACGGCGGAATGCTTCTTCTTCCGGGATACAGGTATCTGTAACACGGTTAAAGCCCTGCTCCAGCAGATCCCATTCTTCCTGCGGGCTCAGATCACGGTAGTTAGGTACTCTCTTGTAGTGTGTATGCGCTACCAGGTTCATGATATCTTCTTCCAGGTTAGCACCGGTGCAGGAAATGATGTCCACTTTACCCTGACGGATCATTTCCGCGAAAGAAATGCCCAGTTCAGCCGTACTCATCGCACCGGCCAATGTCACCATCATTTTACCGCCTTCCAGCAGATGTGTTTCATATCCTTTGGCAGCATCCACCAATGCAGCTGCATTAAAGTGGCGGTAATGGTGCTGGATAAATTGAGAAACAGGTCCCTTATTCATGTCATTTAATCATTTATACATTAACGGTCTGGCTAATAAAGCCTTAACAGGGGGCAAAGTTAAGATAATTTTTGCAGGGGCAAGGGCGTGGGGATAAAACAAAAAGGGCCCGCGGCAAATGCCACAGACCCTGTATTTTTAACACTACTAAAACTAAGCTTTTTTCAAGCGGCTGTGTACCGTCATATTGGCCCCTGCATCTGTTTTGATCACAGTCCAGGTATCAGTACTTTCCAATGTTACAAAATATACCACATTTTCTGAAGATGCATATTCCACTACACAATAAATGCTGCTGTTGGAATATTTCTTATTCAGCTTACTAAGCACTCTCAGTGGCAGCTGATCGCCCTGCAGGTAGCGGGAGGTGGCCAGCAGCGTGCCGTCTTCCTTAAAGAAAGCGGTTACTTTCGTATTGCTCATGGTAAACTTGGCGGTAAAGGTTTTGTTATCCTCCGTATACCACTTCACATCGGTTGCACCGGTAAAGGATTCGTTGAAGGTACTGTTGATCTTGTTGTTAACAGTAGTTTCATAAGGGCTTGCAAAAAGTGCATGTGCACTCAGCATAAGCGCTGCGCTGATTAATACAATAAGTTTTTTCATGGCGGAAAAAATTTATGATGATTGTAATTTTTTGTTTCGATGAGTCAAAGCTACGCCCCAAAGTGCCTGGTGGTCAAGGCATACTTTACTGGTGGAGGCACATGATTAGTTGGGCTATCCGCTAATGAACGTCCGCCTGACCGGTGGCGGACATAGGGCTGTAAAGACCAGCCATGGCGGGTTTGTTGGTGCCAACCTGCCAATGTTGCTTGGGCTGGAGTTAAGAAATTGTTAAAATGGATAAGGCTACAGGGTAAACAGACCAGCCACTGCCAATTGGCGTATAAATACGTACCTTGAGACGATGAACTACCTGGCCCATGCTTATTTATCGTTTAACCAGCCGGAACTGATCACCGGTAATCTCATTGCCGATTTTGTAAAGGGGAAAAAAGGCCTGTCGGCCTACCCGGAAGGGATACAGCAGGGCATCCGTATACACAGGGCTATCGACAACTTTACTGACCAACACCCTATAACAGCCAGGGCTAAACAATTTTTCCGTCCATCCTGTGGATTATACAGCGGCGTATTTACGGACCTGGTGTACGATCACTTCCTGGCCACTGATCCTGAGCGCTTTACCAACAACTCATTATATTCGTTTGCCCGTTACGTTTACAGCCAGGTGAACCAGCGCACGCAACAACTGCCGCCGGCTTTCCTGCAGATGTTTGAGCACATGCAGGCCTATAACTGGCTGTATAATTACCATACCACCGAAGGCATTTCCAGATCCATCAGGGGAGTAGCTCGTCGCGCCAGGTACCTGGAAACCGACAACAGTATTGTATTTGCTGTGTTCATGGAGCATTATGCCGCACTGAAAGAATGCTACCAGGATTTCTTTCCCGGGCTGCAGGCTTATGTGAAAGAACTGCTGCAAACCGAAAACCGCTAACGGCTTGTTAAATGAGAGAACTACGCTTTTCAGATTCCCTAAAAAAAAGTAGGTTTGCCGCCAACAATCTATAAAAGAAATAAAGCTTTCCAGGATGATGAAAAAAGTTCTCCTTTTTGCCTTTGTAGCAGGTTTGATCAGTTTCAGCGCTGCTGCACAGGATAAAAAACTACCACCACTCGATGCCAGCCCGATGGATATGGCCTATTACCCTGTAATGTATCCCTATGTTGTAAAAGTAAAAGGCGAACCGGGCACCCTGGTGGCCAGGGTTGTTTACAGCCGTCCCCAGACAAAAGGAAGGGATATCTTCGGAAACCTGGAAGAATATGGTAAAATATGGCGGTTGGGCGCCAATGAAGCTACAGAAATTGAATTTTTCAGACCTGTGATCATTGCCGGTAAAAACATTCCGAAAGGACGTTATACCCTGTATGCCATTCCAACAGAAAAAACATGGACCATTATCCTGAATAAAGACACTGATGTATGGGGAGCTTTTAAATACGATCAGAAAAAAGATGTGGTAAGAACCGCCCTTCCTGTTTTATCGCTGGATACACCGGTAGAAGCCTTTACAATGGTATTTGAAAAAGGAGATCCGGGTGCAAATCTTATCATTGCCTGGGATAAAGTAAGCGTAAGCCTGCCCATTAAATGGACAGAAACCGCTGTTGCAAAAAAGAAGTAACACCTTCCATATAAAATGCCGCCGGGGCGAAGTAAAGCAGTAGCACACTGCAATTACTTCGCCCCGGTAACGTTTATACGAAAACTGTTTACACAGTTATTGCTTTAAAAGGAAAAAGCGGTAAGAATACCGCCTTAAGAATTTTAACCATATCCTATGAAAAACCTGAAACAAATGTAGCGCGATTACCCATATCCGTTAGTAGCTAATTGGTGAACGATATAAAAATGTTCGTAAGCGTTGAAATTTATGCGTCCATATCCTGATGTCAGCTAAAATGGACAAGTTTACCCTTTATCAATTGTAACCCCATCAATCGCAAAAACTGGAGTATATTTGAGAACCGCCAGAAATTGATCATTCTAAACTATTTAAGACATGAAGCTGGGTACAAAACTCATACACGCAGGTGTAGCTCCCGATCCGTCAACCGGCGCTATTATGACGCCGATCTTTCAAACATCCACCTATGTGCAGAGTGCGCCGGGGGTGCATAAGGGCTATGAATACGCCCGGACGCAGAATCCTACCCGCGACGCCCTCCAGAACGCATTGGCGGCCATTGAAAACGGTACGCACGGCATCTCTTTTGGCAGCGGTCTTGCTGCCACAGACGCGGTGATGAAGCTCCTGAGCCCCGGCGATGAGGTGATTGCCACCAACGACCTCTATGGGGGTACCTACCGGATCTTTACCAAAGTGTTTGAACGCTATGGTATCAGGTTCCGGTTTATAGACATGTCTGATGCCAGGAACATAGAGTCCCATATTACCCCTCAAACCCGGATGATATGGCTGGAAACCCCTACCAACCCGCTTTTAAAGATCATAGATATTACAGCCTGCGCCACCATAGCCCGCAAAAGCGAAGTAATCCTTTGCGTGGATAACACCTTTGCATCGCCTTACCTGCAAAATCCGCTGGACCTGGGCGCCGATATCGTTCTGCATTCAGCCACCAAATACCTGGGAGGACATAGCGACGTGGTGCACGGTGTAGTGATTGTAAAAAATGAAGAACTCGCCAAACAGTTGTATTTTATCCAGAACAGCTGCGGCGCTGTGCCTGGTCCGCAAGACAGCTTCCTGGTACTGCGCGGCATTAAAACATTACATGTGCGTATGCAGCGCCATTGTGAAAACGGTGAAGTGGTAGCCCACTTCCTCCGCAACCACCCCAAAGTGGATAAGGTATACTGGCCGGGATTCACCGACCACCCCAATCATGATATCGCTAAACAACAGATGAGAGGCTTCGGCGGAATGATGTCTTTTACCCTGAAAGATGATAGCCTCGAAGCAGCCAACCGGATACTGAGCAATACCCAGCTGTTTGCCCTGGCAGAATCACTGGGCGGAGTAGAATCGCTGATAGGCCATCCTGCCAGCATGACGCATGCCTCCATTCCCCGTGAAGAAAGAGTAAAGAACGGCCTGGCCGACTCCCTGATCCGGCTGAGCGTGGGTATTGAAGATGCTGACGACCTGACCGGCGATCTCGCAAAAGCCATCGGTTAAGTAATAGATTTTAATTCTTATGCGGTAAAAATTATCTTTACCGGGAGCGTAAATATTTATCCTAACCATATCCAGCGCCCTTTTATATCTGAATAGAGAATTCCGGTATAAAAAGGCTTATGGTAATACACGTGATTTAACTTATGAAGATCCAGAAACTAAGGGAGTTCTTAGATGCCAAGGCGGCATATTATAATCACCCGGACTTTATAGCTAACGATCCAGTTAGCATACCGCACCGGTTTAGTGTATTGCAGGATATTGAAATCGCCGGCCTTTTTGCAGCTATACTGGCTTGGGGAAACCGTACCAGTATCATCAACAAATGCACAGAGCTGATGAAAATGATGGATGACTCGCCGTATGATTTTATCCGTCATCACCAGCCGAAAGACCGTATGAAATTACTTTCCTTTTGCCACCGCACCTTCAACGGCCTGGATCTGCTGTATTTTGTAGAATTCCTCCAGCATTATTACATGAATGTAACATCGCTGGAATTTGCCTTCAGTGCGCACATCACCCCCCAGGATGAAAACGTGGAAAAAGCCCTGATAGGATTCAGGAAAGTGTTTTTTGCCCTGGAGCACCCGGAAAGGACTACCAAGCACATTGCTACCCCGGCAAAGAACTCCGCCTGCAAGCGATTGAATATGTATTTACGCTGGATGGTGAGAAATGATGAAAATGGCGTGGATTTTGGACTTTGGCAGCACATATCACCTTCGCAACTGGTATGCCCGATGGATGTACATGTAAGCAGGGTGGCCACCAGGCTGGGGATAATAGAGGAGGCGAAGGCCGACTGGAAAACAGCCACCGCGCTCACGCACCAGCTGAAGAAACTGGATCCTGACGATCCTGCCAAATATGACTTCGCCTTATTTGGCCTGGGAGTGATTGAAAAATATGTCTGATAAAATAAACATGATAATGAAAAGAATCCTGGGACTGATTGCAATGGTAGTAACACTGTCTTTATCCGTTAAAGCACAGGAATACGTGGACCTGAATTATAAGTTCAATAAAGGCGAACTGTTTGAACTGGAACAGAAGAGCCGCAGTGAAACCTATATGACGGTGAATGAAGTGGTGCAACGGACCACCCGCGATTATAACAACATCATTGCCATGGAAGTAACCGCCGTGGAACCAGGTAAAACCACGCTCACCTTTCGCTATAAAGATCTTAAGTTCAATTTCAACGCTAAAAACCAGAACATCTATGTAGATGCAAAGGTCACCAAACAGGAGGAACCTTTCCAGGCCGGCCTGAAAAAAGTATTGGACCAACCCTTCACCGTGGAAATTCAATCCACCGGGATCATCAATAAAATAGATGGCCTGGAAGGCATATTGGACAATGCCTCCAGCGCTTTCAGCTCGCTCAAAAAAGATGAACAGGAAGCCTATAAAAAACTGATGAAAGACCAGTTTGGAACAGAAGCATTCCAAAGCTGGCTGGAACAGCTGCTCATCATGTATCCTGCACATGGCATTAAAACCGGTACGCAATGGGAAGAAAATGTGCCACTGCGCAGCGGGCTTGTAGGCCGGATAGACCTTTACTGGAACCTGCAAACCTGGGATGCACAAACCGCCAAAGTTGGCGGTACCTCGAAAATCAATACAGACAAGGTACAAATGCTTACCCTCGATGATGGTATCAAAGCTACCGCGGAGATCAGCGGTACCACTTCTTCCAATTACCTGATCAACCGCAGCAGCGGCTTACCAAGCATCTGCGTGCAAAACACCGAGATGTCAGGTAACTATACCTATAAAGCGGATAAGGCGAAACGCATTAAACACGACCTGAAAGTACCGGTAAAAGTAGTTACCAATGCATCGTATAAAATAAAACAGATGAAGTAATGACTCCACTGCCAGCGCAATATCTCCGGGAAACAGCCGCATGGGCACAGGACAACTTTGAAATAAGTGTACCCGTGAATGTTAGTTATGAACAACTTGGGGAGATACTCGCAGGCAAACTACAGCAACTGATCAGCGAAGATTTCTCCAGGTTCATTTTCCTGCTATATCGTACGGATGTAGCGGAAAAAAAAGTGAAAGGAATACTGGAAGATGCGGCAACTACGGGAGAAGATCCGTATAAAGCCATCGCAGCGCTGATCATAGAAAGACAACTGCAAAAAATAATATCCCGGGCTACCTACAAACAACATGATTTGCCCGACGATGAAGAAAGATGGTAAAAGAAGAGGGGTGATGCTTCCGCATCACCCCTCTTCTTTTAAAACTTAAAATGTCAGTTCCTTCACTTTTTCCTTATCCTCTTTTTCCTTTTCCAGGTCGAAGAAAGTGCCGAATACATGATCCCATACGGAAGAACTTACCCCAAAGCCTTTATCCTCACTTTTATAATGGTGAAGATGGTGATTGCGCCACAGCGGCTTCATAAACTTCAGGGGCGGGTTCCACGCATGAATAGCGTAGTGCATGCTGCCGTAGATCAGGTATCCCAGGAGAAAGCCCGGGAAAAACATAAATGTGATTTCACGCAGGAAGATATACTGCATGCCAAAGATGGCGGAAGCCAGTATCAGGCTGGGCACCGGAGGCATAAATAAACGCTGCTTGTCTCTCGGGTACTCATGGTGATTACCATGCATTACATAAATGAAACGCTGCACCCTGGGGTTATCACTCGCAAAGTGAAACAAAAAGCGGTGCATAATATATTCAAAAAACGACCAGAATAACATGGCCCCAACGAATATACCTGCAACTGTACCGGGTGTAAAACCCAAGGTGTTGTGGCTATAATAGAGCATATAGCCAATAATGGGCAGATACAGCCCCCAGATCACCAATGGATGCGTTTTGGTAAGCATCTCAAGATACTGGCTTTCAAATAATCTTGCCTGTCCTTTGTTCTTAATCTTTTCAAACTTCATAGCTCCCAAATTTTAGAGTGCAGTTACGGGATATGAATAAAACCTTCCTTATTTACCCTGGCAGCCGCCTCAAAAATGATGCGCATTTTGAAGATGGCTGTCATTATCGAACGCAAAAATACAACGTTCATGGATTATTTCGCTCACTATAAATTCTATTTATCCCACTGCCGTCATTCTTTATAGTTTATCCTGAAATTTTGCAGATCAGGCCGGTGTTTCCGCCTGCGCTCCAATTCATACCTGTAAATTATTTCCCCCACTTCCCTGAAAAAAGGGTGCCCCTCTTCTTCATATTCATATTTATTATCATTTAAAACACCGTCCCGGTTCACATAAATATTGCCCGTAAGCATAAACTCCACTTCATGCTTAAAGTCTACAATATAGGCCGCATCCGTAAGGAAGCCGTATGACCAGCCGGCTTTATTAAATACACGTATATACGGAGGAATGCTTTTCTTCCCCGCCTTGAAAAAAAAGAATTTCGTATAACTGTCGTAATACTCTGCGGTGTCATACTTCGGCCACAGGGTTTCAGACGGGTATTGCGACATATAACGGTATAAAAAACGGTAATCATCTTCCGAAATATCAAACCGCTGTGATACCGGCACACTGGCAGGAAATAGTACAGACTGCAACAGCTGCTGCAAATCAACAAGCGGCAGGTTATTATGTTTGGTGAAATCCATCGGGGTAAATATCAGCCTGTCGTTTTTATCCAGGTAAGCCTGCCCCAGCTTTACTTCCCTGCTGAAATCGAATGTCAGGCTGCTGTATGCCGCCGGTTGTTCGTATACCAGCTTCCCGTTATCCACAAAACGCACGGGATTGGTATGCCGGTTCTCTTCTTCCGTGAGCGGCATAAACCGGCGCACAATACGTACATCCTTATATCCTTTTGCCCAAAGCTTTTCATGGATGGTTTGCTGGCCCACAAATTCATACAGCCTGTTGTAAGCGTCGTTATCACTGACCAGGAATATTTTTTTGATATAGTGCTCTACCGATGGCAGCAGATCCGCAGCCGAGCTGTCTGTATGCACAGTTACCTGCCCCTGCCAGGCACTGTCTGTGAGCATAGGCGTATTCCTGCGGAGCCCGGGCACCTGTAGCTCGTGCATCTTTTCCAGCGCCAGCAACGCAATAGGTAACTTCACCGTGCTGGCCGGGTTAAAATACTTTTTGCTGTCTACTTCCAGGTAGTAGCTCTTAAAATGCGGACGGTTACGGGCATCCCGGTCGATCTGCGTATAGATAAGCTGATAGCGGAATGAATCAGGATATTGCAGGATGTGCCGGAGTGCGGGAGAAGCCTCGCGGTCCAGCAGGTTTTTCAGCAGCGTATCTGTGCGGGGCTGGGCCTGCGCAATCGATAACTGGCCATACATCAGGAGTAGCAGCAAACAGCAACGCATATTGGTGGTTCTGTTTATAAATATAAAGTAATTCGCCGGCAGGCAAAAAAATAGCCACTGCTTTTAACTGCCATTCTTATATTTGATCCTTCATACAACCAGAACAATTACCAAACCATGAAATTAGTAAGTTATTTAAGAGAAGAAACAGACCAGCTGGCCATCCTGGTAAACGGTTTGTTATACAATACACAGGAACTGCACCCCGACCTGCCTAACAATATGGGCATGTTCCTCATGATGTGGGAAGAGGTAATAGAGATTGCCAAACAGACCGATGCCCTCCTGAAGGAAGGTAAGCACCCGGGCTCTGCTACCGGCATTCCCGTAAACAGCGTGCAATTGCTTTCGCCGGTACCATTCCCTACTTCCTGCAGGGATGGATACGCATTCCGGCAACACGTAGCCGCTGCCAGGCGTAACCGCAAAGTACCTATGATCCCGGAGTTCGACCAATACCCCATCTTCTATTTTACCAATCATAATGCTATCCAGGGGCCAGGAGAGATAGTATGTATGCCCGACCATTTCGAAAAACTGGATTTTGAACTGGAAGTAGCCATCGTTATCTGTAAGGCAGGCCGTAATATCACCGCTGCTGAAGCAGACGATTACATTGGCGGATACATGATCATGAACGATATGAGCGCACGCACCCTGCAGATGGAAGAAATGCTGCTTAACCTGGGACCCGCCAAAGGCAAGGATTTCAGCACCGTGGTAGGCCCTATGCTGGTAACTGCCGACGAACTGGAACCTCTCAAAGTGCCTGCGAAAGACGGTCATACCGGCAATAACTTCAACCTGAAAATGACCTGTAAGGTGAACGGCATCCAGGTTAGCGAAGGCAGTATGGCAGATATGGACTGGACCTTCGCAGAAATTGTGGAGCGCTGCGCCTATGGGGTCAATATCCTGCCCGGCGATATTATTGGCAGCGGCACGGTAGGTACCGGCTGCTTTCTGGAACTGAATGGTACCGGCAAACTGAATAACCCCGACTACACCGAACAATGGCTGCAACCCGGCGATGTAGTGGAAATGGAAGTATCCGGCCTGGGCATTTTATCCAATACCATCGTAAAGGAAGATACCGACTTTTCCCTGCTGGCACTTAAGAAAAAAGCATAACCATGCAGATAGATCCATCACAGGTAAAAACAAGTGAGCTGCATGCTTACCTACTGGGCGCAGTAGCGCCCCGTCCTATTTGCTTTGCCAGCACGATTGATGCCAGCGGACAGCCGAACCTATCGCCCTTCAGCTTCTTCAACGTGTTTGGCTCCAACCCGCCAACGCTAATCTTTTCCCCCTCACGCCGTGTGCGTGATAATACGGTAAAGCATACACTGGAAAATGTATATGCCACCAAAGAAGTGGTGATCAACGTGGTAAGCTACAATATGGTGCAGCAGGCCTCTTTATCGAGCTGTGAATACCCGGCTGGTGTAAATGAATTTGAGAAGGCAGGGTTTACCCCGGTTAAATCGGAAAAAGTACAACCGTTCCGGGTAAAGGAAAGCCCGGTGCAAATGGAATGTGTTGTTAAACAAATTATTGAAACAGGGCAGGGTGGCGGCGCCGGCAACCTGGTGATCTGTGAACCGGTAATGCTGCATATCAATGAAAATATACTGGACATTAACGGCAAAATAGATCCGCATAAAATAGACCTGGTGGCCCGTATGGGAGGTGATTACTATTGCCGGGCCTCCGGTGATGCCGTTTTCGAAGTGGCTAAACCCAATACCAAACTGGGCATCGGCGTAGATGCGTTGCCGTTGGCCATCCGGAACAGCCGTATTCTTACCGGCAACAACCTGGGGCAACTGGGTAATGTTCATGAAGTACCTTTTGTAGATGCCACCTTTCATGATGATCATCTCAAAAACATTATCCAGTACTACAGCGTAACGCCGGATGAAATGGAAAAGGAACTACACTATTATGCAAAGAAATTGCTGGATGAAGGGAACATAGCGGCCGCATGGCAGATATTACTGGCAGGCAGCTATTAATGTTACAGGATAAAAAAAAGAGAGGGCCGGGAATTATGCTCCCTGGCCCTCTCTTTTTTTATTGTTGCTATTATTTGGCGCCGAACACTTTCTTTAGCAGATCTGTTGTTCTTGCAGCAGGATTGGCGCGGATGGCCAGTTCCTCTTTCGCTATCTGGTCAAATAAAGCATTTACCGCCATGGTAGTTACATAATCCTGCAGGTCGGGATTTACTTTATTGAAGGTAGTAGGCAGCTTGTTGTAGCTATTTACGATATCTGCATAATAACGGGTAGCGCTGGTGCTGTCCAGCGTTTTCTTGATCACTGGCCGGAAGGCGGTTTTCAGGGAATCCGTTGTTTTGCTTTTAAAGAAATCTGTGGCAGATGTATTGCCGCCTTTTACCAGGTTAAGCGCGTCGGTGAGGGTCATTTGTTTGATAGCGCCTACGAAAATAGGGGCTGCATAACCTACCGCTTTCTCGGCGGAACGGTTAATTTGCAGGATGGCCTTATCTACCTGACTACCCAAACCAATGGCCCGCAGGGTATTACCGATTTTCACGGCATCTTCCGGCAGTAATAGTTTATATATGTCACTTCCAAAAAAACCATCCTTTTTATTAAGCTTCGCAATACCGGCAGCCACTCCTTTTGAGAGCGCCTCCTTGATGGCGGAACCGGCATCAGATTCCGTTAAACCTGCAATAGAAGTACTACTACCGGTACCTGTGCTGCTACTCTTGTTGGTAGCGGTTTCCAGTTGTTTACCCAGTTTCTTCAGCAGCTGGGCCTGAGTTGCCTGCAGGCTAAAGAAGCCCAGCAGTACCAATAATGAACGTTTAAGCATAGTGTTATTATAAATATTAATATCTTTCAAAAGTATAAATTATTCGTGTAAAGTCAACAGTGGTATATGTGTCTGATACGCCAGTTTGGAAGTACGGCTGCGTTTAAAAATACTTTCAAATAACCCATGTTTTTTGGGGATCGTAAGAATCAGATCAGCCTTGTTTTCTTCGGCAAATTCCGCAATCCCGGCTACTACATTGGGATTATCAATGAAGTGATATTCCGGTTGGAAATCTTCCAGTAACGTATCCAGCATCAATGTTTCAAAAGGCGTGTCGGTGCTGAAATGCCGGCTTTCATGGTCTATATTGATCACATGCAGTTCTGCATTAAAAATATGCAGTAGTTTTTTCAATGGCTCTACCGGTGTGGTGTCTGCCACCTTCCGGAGGTCTGCCGCGAAAACGATCTTTTCTATATGTTTATATTTTGCAGACCCGGGCACGATCAGCACCGGGTAGCTGGTATTCTTCACTACATCGATCGTATTGGAGCCTACCAGTACTTCCTCCAGTTTGCTGCCACCGGTAATGCCCATTACAATCAGGTCTACCCCCTCATTTTTACATACGTCTTCAATAGTTGCCGCCAGCAGGGTATTGTCTGCCCGTGTTAGCAGGGTAGTGCCTTCCCCGGCAAGGGGCGCCAGTTCCGTTTTCATTTTCTCCAACCCTTCCAGGCTGGCAGCTCTCAGATCATCCGGGTTTACCATCGGGATCATGGTAGGTACATCCGGAATAGGTACAATCAGCTCATATGCGTGGTATAATACAATGCGGGTGGCTCCCAAACTGTTTCCCAGGGCAATAGCGTAGGTAGCGGCATTATAAGCGGTATCCGAAAAATCAGTGGGTACTAATAATGTTTTCATATGGGCTAATTTTAAGATACTAATAGCACTACTTAAAGTTAACGATGTGCATTGGTATATGAACGCTTCATGAAAATTTAATGCCACATTTACCCCTGGATAAAGCAAAAAGGCGAATGACCCTAGCCATTCGCCTTTTTATTTTATAAAGATGATCTTATTTCTGTTGTTCCGGCTTCATCTGCGGGAAGAAGAGCACATCCTGGATAGAAGGCTGGTTGGTCATCAGCATGGTTAAACGGTCAATACCTATACCTATACCGGAAGTAGGCGGCATGCCATATTCCAGGGCGCGCAGGAAATCGTAGTCGATATACATGGCTTCATCATCGCCGCGCTCCATCAGCTTTACCTGTTCTTCAAAACGTTCGCGCTGATCAATAGGATCATTCAGCTCACTATATGCATTGGCAATTTCCTTACCGTTTACCATCAGCTCAAAACGTTCTACCAGGCCTGCTTTGCTGCGGTGTTTCTTGGTGAGCGGGCTCATTTCTACCGGGTAATCGGTAATAAAGGTAGGCTGGATGTAGTTGCCTTCGCATTTCTCACCAAAGATTTCATCTATCAGTTTGGCTTTGCCGAATTTAGCGTCTACATGGATGCCCAGTTGTTTGCACACGCCGCGCAGCTGTGCCTCATCCATTGCGGCAATATCAAAACCGGTATGCTCCTGTATGGCTTCATACATGGATACCCGGCGGAAAGGCGCTTTGAAATCGATGGTTTTATCGCCTACCTGTACAAGGGTGGTACCATGTAAGGTGAGGGCAATTTTTTCCAGCAGGGATTCTGTGGTGCGCATCATCCATTCGTAATCCTTATAGGCCGCATACATTTCCATTACGGTAAATTCCGGGTTATGCGTACGGTCCATTCCTTCGTTGCGGAAATCCTTTGCAAACTCGTATACTCCTTCAAAACCACCCACGATAAGGCGTTTCAGGTACAACTCGTTGGCTATACGAAGATAAAGGGGCATATCCAGCGCATTGTGGTGCGTGATAAACGGACGGGCGGTTGCCCCACCGGGAATCGGCTGCAGGATAGGCGTTTCCACTTCCAGGTATCCCAGGTTGTTGTAGAAGTCACGGATCGTTTGCATGATCCGGGTGCGTTTAATAAACACTTCTTTTACTTCCGGGTTAATTACCAGGTCGGCATAACGCTGGCGGTATTTGAATTCCGGATCTGTTACCTCGTCAAATACTTCTCCCTCTTTGGCTTTTACCACTGGCAGGGGGCGCAGTGATTTGGACAGGATGGTGATTTCCTTCGCATGGATGGAAGTTTCACCGGTTTTGGTTATAAAGGCATAGCCTTTTACGCCTATAAAGTCGCTGATATCCAGCAGTTTCTTGAATACGGTATCGTACATTGATTTATCTTCCCCAGGGCAGATATCGTCCCGGCGGATATATACCTGGATGCGGCCAACGCTGTCCTGGATAACGGCAAATGCAGCCTTACCCATGTCACGAACGCTCATGATACGGCCTGCCAGGCATACTTTCTGGAATTTGTCCTTTGTTTCTTCCGAATAATTGGTTTTTATGTTTACGGAAGTATCATTTACCGGGTATTCGGCTGCAGGGTAGGGGTCTATACCTAGGTTATGCAGCTCCTGTAATTTTTCCCGGCGTATAATCTCTTGCTCAGATAATTGTGTCATGTAGTAATTTAATTGCACTAATGGAGTGCAAAAATAGTAAAAAGGGCTGTAAGACTACAGCCCTCTTATTTTTTGACCATATCCTATGAAAACCATACTAAAGATAACCGCTTCCACTGCTATTTACAGCCCCAATTAACCATCGCGGGTAAATCTTTCATATCTGGCAGTATTTGGCCTGTTGCCGGTTTGCGGGCGTTGCCCGTTTGTGTAAATTGTGACCGCTATTTTTTAGTTATGCTTATTTTCGTCCGCTAACTACAACAAAACAACCACCTGATATTTTACAAATGATGAGAAGCGAACAATGGTTAAAACCAACCACGATCGGCAGTGCAGGCTTATTGCTGCTCACTGCTCCCTGTTTAAAAGCCCAGCAAAAGCAGGATCTTACTTTTGAACAGGCTTTTAAAGGCCAGGCTACCAATATCATCCAACCGTTACCGGCTATCCGCGATTGGACAGATGGAGAACATTACCTCGAAATGCGCCCCGATGCTGCAAATGGCCGCATGCAGGCATGGTCAGTAGATGCCCGTACCGGTAAAGCAACCGTTTATACGGCACCGGTAGATGGCCCCAGTGTAGAGGTTCGCGAGAAAGATGTTTTTTATAAAGCTGCAGATGGCAATACCACCCGTTTAACAAACGATGCGGCAGAAGAAAAGAACCCAACCCTTTCACCTGATGGAAAATATGTGGCTTTTACCAGGAACAATGACCTTTACAGCGTGGAAGTAGCCACTAAAAAAGAAACCCGCTATACAACCGATGGCTCCGATGTAATTTACAACGGCTGGGCATCATGGGTATATTACGAGGAGATCCTCGGCCGGCCAACACGCTACCGCGCTTTCTGGTGGAGCCCCGACAGCCGGCAGATCGCCTACATGCACTTTAACGATTCCAAAGTACCCGTATTCCCTATCTACAGCGAGAAAGGACAACATGGCTACCTGGAAAACACCCGTTACCCAAAAGCCGGCGATCCCAATCCCGCTGTGAAAGTAGGCGTAGTACCGGTTACCGGGGGCCCTACCGTTTGGGCCGATTTCAACGAAAACGACGATCAGTACTTCGGCATGCCTTTCTGGACCGCCGATAGCCGGCAATTGTGGATGCAATGGATGAACCGCGGACAGGATAACCTGAAAATATACAGCATCAATCCCCAAAGCGGCGCCAAAAAGGAAATCTATGATGAAAGACAAAAAACCTGGATCGACTGGTTTGATGCCGTTCCTTTCCTGAAAAATAACCAGGGCTTCTTGTTGCAAAGCGATAAAACAGGCTGGTCGCACCTCTACCTCCATAATATGGATGGTACCCTTAAAAAGCAGCTGACTTCCGGTAACTGGACCGTGAAAGAGGTATTACAGATAGATGAAAAAAATCAACTGGTATACTTCACTGCCCGCAAAGAAGCCTCTACCCGCTTCGACCTGTACAAAGTGAGCATAAAAACCGGCGCATTAACCCGCCTCACTAACGGCAACTATAATAATGTGATCAAACTGGCGCCAGGAGGTAAATACTTTATCACTACCTATTCCAACCTGCAAACACCTTCAAAAATGGCCCTGCTGGATAATAACGGTAAACTGATAAGAGAACTGGGCGACAGTAAAGGAACCAGGTTTGGTGATTTCAACCTTGCTAAAACCACTTTACAAACCTATAAAACCCGCGATGGACTGGTTTTGCCACTTACCATTACCATGCCCCTCCATATGGAGCCTGGCAAAAAATACCCGGTCCTGATCAGCATTTATGGCGGTCCCAACGCAGGTACGGTATATGATACCTGGAAATACAGCAATGTACAGCAGTGGTGGGCCCAGGAAGGAGTGATCCAGGTAGCCATAGATAACCGCAGCAGCGGCCAGTTGGGTAAAATGGGGATGAACTACATCCATCGCCAGCTCGGTAAATATGAAATTGAGGATTATATGGACGCCGCAAAATGGCTTCGCTCACAGCCATGGGCCGATAGCAGTAAAATATGTATGACAGGTGGAAGTTTTGGCGGTTATATGACCTGTATGGCCCTCACCTATGGCGCAGAGGTGTTTAACTATGGCATGGCCAATTTTGCGGTAACCGACTGGCAATTGTACGACAGCCACTATACTGAACGCTATATGGACACTCCGGCAGAGAACCCTGAAGGCTATAAGGCCACTTCTGTAATGACCTATGCCGACAAATACAAAGGATTGATCCGTATTGTACATGGCACTATGGATGATAACGTGCACATGCAGAACTGTATCCAGCTGATCGACAAACTTGAAAACCTGAATAAGCACTTCGAGTTTATGCTGTATCCCGGCGAACGCCATGGATGGGGAGGCTTAAAAAGTGTACATTCTTCCGGGGAGTCTTACCGTTTTATCTATAATCACCTGCTGGATAAACCTTACCCGGAACAGTTCAATAAATAACCAATTCTAAATCAATAAGCTACGGCCTGGCACACAGATATACGCCTGTATCTGTTTGTTGGGCCGTAATATTTTTATGTGTTATGGAAATTACCGGTGTAGAAAGAAGGCAGAGGGAAAATAGGACTTTAGAAAAAGAAACAGGGCTGCAAGACTACAGCCCCGAAAAATTTTAACCATATCTTTATTGAAAAACCTATACCAAAGGTGGTCGATTTTTATCACACTGCGATGCCCATTCTAGTGAATGATATAATTTTTCCGGTAAACGTATGAAAAGTGAAGGTGAACGTATAGAGCCAAAAAACGCTTCATGATAAGCTCCCATATGAGTTTTAGCCCGCAAATAATTGATTGTCAACCCCAATAGGTGTTTAAACAGTTATTTTACCCGTTTTGAAGTTTTTTCGGGCGAAAACATAAAAAAAGGGCTGGTAAGAATACCGCCCTTGTAATAATTTTAACCATATCCTATGAAAAACCTAGAACAAAGATATACCGCCGGTTTTTAGTATAGATTTCATTTCCGTGAACGATGTATTATTGTTCGTAAACTGATGATAATGGATAATAACTTATTATATTATTTTAATAATATTATTATTGAAATTTATAATTAGATAATTTTAAAATTTATTATCGACTTATAATCACTGATAAAAATAGTTTTTACAGGTTATTTATTAAGCTATACGTTGCCCGTTTGCCACTTTTATACCCGGCTCAAGTAACACCACTTCCTTTTTATCGCCCACGGCCCCCAGCACGAGGCATTCTGATATAAAGTTGGCGATTTGTTTTGGCGGGAAGTTCACTACTGCCACAATCTGCTTTCCGATAAGATCTTCTTTCCGGTAAAGGTGGGTGATCTGGGCTGATGATTTTCTGATACCGGTTTCCGGCCCAAAATCAATAATTAACTGGTAAGAAGGGTTACGTGCTTTGGGAAAGTCGTTTGCTTCCAGGATAGTGCCCACTCTCATTTCTACTTTTTCAAAATCGGGCCAGCTGATAGTTTCCATGCGCTAATTTTTTGCCTAATATAGCCATCCCCGTTATTGTGAACAACATCTGCCTAAATATTATAAGCGGTAGCAAACAATAGCTGAAAGTCAGCAAACTGGCATAATTATTGACTTTTAAGGTCAAATTTTAGGTTAAAAAATAGGTTAAAGCGAAAGAACCCCACCTATATAGGTGGGGTTCTTTCGTATAGATATTTACGTTATATCAGTTGAGCGCAGCGGTGCTATCCTGCACAGTAATAGGGCCGCTTACCTTTAATATCTTCTTTTCGCTGAAGTCCTGGTTGGCTTCCAGTCCCCATCCATGCAGGGAATCGGTAGGCGTTTTAATAAACACTTCTTTTGTGGAATAGAAGATCTTTCTTTTCGGGTCCCAGTTCAGTTCCTTTGTATCCAGGCGTTCTCCTTTCTTATTGATCACAATCACGCTATCTGATAGAAATACATCTCCGTCATCTTCCATAAATTTCCCTTTTTTGGCAGAGAGTGTGCTTTCAAGTCCCAGGGAATCGTTATACATAAACACTTTCAGCCCGTTATTAAAAGCTACATAAGTGGGCTTATCCAGGCCGCGCTCCATCGTAGGGCCTGTTAATTTCGCATTTACCTTTCCGCCCTGGCTGAATATAATCACAATATCCTGCCCGTTTTCCGTAGCGGCCTTTTTCGAATCCAGCTCCATTACAGCATCAATATCGTTTTCACAGCTGCTAACGGCGAGGGCTATTATAAAAAATAAGATGGTTCTCTTAATCATTTGAATGGATAATGCTTCAAAGATAGGAATTCAGTATAAGCTTTCAACTTCCTGAAAAACGAAGCGGAGATATAAGCGTAGTCTGTGTTTACTTAGCTTATATCTCCGCTGCATGTATATCTGCAAAAATAATTATTCGTATTTGCGTT
>NZ_DATCRD010000352.1:0-3637 GCF_036569185.1 Chitinophaga sp. | reverse complement strand
ATCTACGATCATAAATATCTTTTTGAAGCAGCCGGCCGGTATGATGGCCACTACTACTTTGCTCCCGGCAAACGCTGGGGTTATTTCCCGGCCTTCTCCGCAGGATGGGTGATATCAGAAGAGAATTTTATAGCAGATCATGCCACCCCGCTGGAATACCTTAAGCTACGGGCATCCTGGGGAAAATCAGGCAACCTGGCCGGTGCGGCATTCCAGTACCTGAACGGCTATAATTTATACGGCAACGCCTATGCCTACGGTAACGGCAGCATGGTACAGGGATCCAACATTACCCGGGAAGCCAATCCCAATATCACCTGGGAAATATCCACTAAAACGGATATAGGCGTAGACGCTACTTTATGGAAAGGGTTGCTTACACTGGAAGTAGATTATTTTCATGAAAGAAGGACCGGCATGCTGCTGCCGCCGGCAGTAACGGTGCCGGTAGAATACGGTCTGAGCCTCTCCGACGAAAACCAGGGCATTATGGAAAACCATGGTATCGACATTTCTGCCGGTACTACCCACCGTTTCTCCAATGGCCTGCAGCTAAACCTGAACGGCAATTTCAGTTACGCCAAAAATAAAATGATCCAGGTGTTTGAGACCGCCGCCACACACGATAATCCCAACCGCAGCAGAACAGGCAGGCCCCTGGGCACGCAATTCGGCTATCATGCGCTGGGATTGTTCTCACAGGCAGATGATAAGAACAGCGATGGCATTATCAACAGCGAAGACGGATATAACGTTACCCAGTTTGGCGTGCTGCATCCCGGCGATATCCGCTATGCAGATATAGGCGGTCCCGATGGCAAGCCTGATGGAAAAATAGATTCCTATGATGAAACTGTGATCGGTAACCCGGTATATCCTTTTATTACTTACGGCTTCACGCCCAGCGCCTCGTGGAAAGGGTTTGACGTTAGCCTGTTCTTCCAGGGAGCTGCGCTGGCCAGCCTGAACTTCCGTGGTTTTCAAACAGTGCCCTTTAACAACAACAATAGTAATTCATCCTATGAATACTATAACAACCACTGGACACCTAACACACCCGATGCAAAGTATCCGCGTGCAAACCAGTCGCCCTACGCCAATAACACCCAGAACTCTGATTTCTGGATGATGAAAACGGGTTACCTCCGTTTAAAAACGGCAGTGCTGGGATACACGCTTCCCGCCAGGATATCCAAAGCGATGAAGATGCAGAGCGTTCGTTGTTATGTATCCGGGCAAAACCTGCTCACTTTCAGCAAGATGAAATTTATGGACCCGGAGGTAGGCTATACTGACCTGGAAACAGCCTATCCTAACCAGAAGGTATTTGTGTTTGGACTAAATGTGAATTTTTAGATTCATCCTGTTAAACTAAAATATTATGACCCGAATCATACGTCTCCTGCCCGCTGCTATACTGTTGCTCAGTATCCTGTCGTGCAAAAAGGAATTTCTGGAAAATACAGATAAGACAAAGCTTACGGATGCCATCCAGTGGAGCACCGAAGGGAATGCCGATCTTTTCCTCAATGATATTTACAGCGCATTACCTAACTACTGGAACCAGGCAGAGAACCTGGATAATTTCACCGACGACAATGACGCCGGCTTTTATTACACGTCGTATAACTGGAAACAGGGCATTGTAGAAGCTTCCTCCAACGACTATACGATATGGGGCGGCATCACCGGTTCCGGAGATCTCACCAACTGGACAACTACCTTCACCAACATCCGCAAGTGCAACACCTTTATTACGGAAGTGCGTAATAACGCAGCCAACTTCTCACCGGAGTGGCTGAATAAACGGCTTGATGAAGCCCGTTTTCTGCGCGCCTTTTTTTACAGTGAGCTGTGGATGCACATTGGGGGGCTGCCCATTATTACTGTTCCTGCAGACAGGCGTACCATGGACAGCGCTGCCATTTATACTCCCAGGAGCACCTTTGCGGAAACAGTGAGTTTCATTACCACGCAGCTCGATTCCATTTCGACAGGTGGGCACCTGCCGCCTAAATACAACAAAGGCGATGCTGATGCCGGCCGCGCCACCCTTGGCGCTGCGCTGGCGTTAAAAGGATGGGTGGAGCTTTATGCTGCCAGCCCTGCATTTAACGCTGCACAACCCGCCGCAGGCAACGATCCCCATAAGGTAGCCGGTTATAATGACTACGATGCCCAACGCTGGAACAAGGCAGCTGCTACCTTCAAACAGTTCATTGATAACTATGGCAACGGTAAGGCATATGAGCTGTTTCCCGATCCTTCCGCCATCTGGTACGAAGCCAATGAATACCATTCGGAAGTGGTATGGGACCGGCAGGTAGTGGCCAACATAATGGGATCTTCCTTTGAGCAGTACGGCGGTCCGGTGTGGATCAATGGCGCCTACTACACCTGGGGCAACTATTGCCCCACGCAGGAGCTGGTAGACCAGTTTTTTATGGCGAACGGGAAATCCATTACGGATCCCACTTCCGGATATGATCCGCAGCACCCCTATGTAGGCCGTGAGAAACGCTTCTACGACTGGATCGTGTATGACGGCGCCCCCTATAAAATGACCTGGATGGACAAAGGCGATACCATCTATACCCGTATTGATAAGGTACACCCTTCCAAAAACCAGATTGATTTTGGGACCGATGACGTAGGCAACACGGGCTACTATTTTAAAAAGCGGCTTAACCCGCTGGTACGGCCCGGTGGTGGCGCAGTAAGCGGCGCTAACTTTATTTATTACCGCTATGCAGAAGTATTGCTGGGATATGCAGAAGCACAGAATGAAGCTGTGGGGCCTGATGCCAGCGTATACAACGCCATTAACCAGGTCCGCAAAAGAGCGGGCCTGCCCGACCTGGCGCCCGGACTATCCCAGGCAGAAATGCGGACCGCTATCTATCATGAAAGGAGGGTAGAGCTTTGCTTTGAGCAGAAGCGCTTCTATGATATCATCCGCCTGAAAACCGTTAGTACCGTAATGAATGTGGACAAGCATGGTATGAAGATCACGAATACAGTACCCAATAACAATTCAGGCGTGTGGAAGTACGAAGTGGTGCCGCTGAACCATCCGCATGTATTTACCTCAAAGATGTACCTGAACCCCGTACCACAGGATGCAATAGACCGGAACCCGAAACTGGTGCAGAACCCCGGGTATTAAGTAAAGAGATTCATTTTATTTCAAAAAAGTTGCAGGACACCCCTGCAACTTTTTTGTTTTAATAAGCTATATTGGTGAAGCCAACCCTAAGCCGTATGAAATTAATAACAACCTTTACCCTTTTTCTGGTATCAACAATTTCTTTCGCCCAGACAAAGGACCTCTCAACCCTGCCTTCTTATGACTGTTCTTTAAAAAAGGTAATGGCCATTATTGGCAGGCAAACAACGATTGCATCGCCGGATAGCAGCACCGGCCTGGAGGCAATGCTTGCGGATTACTGCAGCACATTTGGCAGCAACTGCATCCGTAAAAAAGAAACAGCATTAACGGATAGCGACTATGCAAAGGATATTTTAATGGTGGGTGTTTTAAGTGATCTTAAAAAGTGGCCGCAGCTAAAAGTACCCATCACGCCCATTGCCAATGGTTTTATAATTAATGACAAAGTATTTAAGGACAGGTCTGATG
>NZ_DATCRD010000351.1:0-7370 GCF_036569185.1 Chitinophaga sp. | reverse complement strand
CCGCATACTGCTTCATCACTTTAGTAACTGTTTGGTTAAAAACAAAGGTAGGCTATGACGTAACGTTAGAGTCAAGTCTTTCTTCTACTTTTTTTTTGAGATAAAAAAAGCCGGCGCATTGGCCGGCTTCTTTATCTTCTTTAAACTTCTTTTTACTAAAAACCATAACGGAGCCCCAGCTGGATCTGCCAGGGATTACCACCCGGTACCACTACGCCGGAGTTCACGTTCACGTTATACTTGTAGGTAGACGTTGCCCGATCAAAGCCACCCAAAGAATAGATATTCTGTTTACCCAGCAGTTTACTGGTACCCCATTCCTTGTTAAACAAATTGGCGAGGTTGAAAATATCGCAGGAGGGCTCCAGATACTGTTTTTTGCTGCTGCCAAAACGGATCTTAGTAGCAATTCTCAGGTCCCATACGCCATAGAAACCATTGATACCACCATTTCTTTCTGCTATTTTCCCACTGCTTCTGCGGATATAATCTTTCACACTTTTATCTGCCAGGGGATTATCCAGAATGGCCTGGATATCGCTGCGCATCTTTTCAGGCACACTAGGGTTATTTACATCAAATACATAGGCCAGATCGTTTGAGTTTACAAAGTCGCCGTTCACATTACCGCCCACTGCCAGCGAATAACGTGTACCGCCTATACCGGAGTAACGCACCCCTACATTGATTCCCCAGAAAGTAGGCAATGTACCGTATACTACTACCTTATGACGGAACTGGTTATCAGAATAGCTCATGGTGCTGAGGTTGCGTGGATCATCCTTCACCATCAGCGATAAAGTAGCCGTGTTAGCTACGTCGCCGTTATAAGAGGTATTATCTTTCGCATCATTCCAGGTATAGCTAACAGAAATTTCCCCGTCTTTATAATAGCGGAAAGTACCATCCACTACAAACGCAAACTGGTTCACTTTACCTTCGCTGTTCAGTTCCAGCACACGGCCTACATTGGTGCTTTTACGGCCTTTGGTCCAGTCGGTAGCGCCGTTGGTAGTATCGATGCTTACCGCAGGCACATACACGCCGCGGTTTCCTTCGTTAGCCAAACGGAATAACGGCTGATCCACCATGTTCCTGTCTACATACATATAGTTATGACGCGCAATAGTAGCGAAGAAGGTGAGGCCCATTTTAAAGCGGTCGGAGAAAATATGGTTATAGGAGATGTTTGCCTTGTATACCACGGGGATCCTGGCATCTTTACCATTCATATTAATGGTACCCTGACGGGGTAATCCGAGTTTATCAAACATTTCCTTCCCCGGCGCGGTAGACGGATCTTTGCGGTAGGCGGGGAAATCAGGGGTAGGTACGCCTGCGCCCTGGATATCTACGGTAAGCACTTTGGTGCCATCAAACAACATATTGTTGATCATGGCATAGTTGTTTATATCCGATCCGAAGATGGCTGCGCCGAAGCGCAGGTAATCGGTATGTTTTTCATTGATGTCCCAGTTGAACTGGATACGTGGCTGCAGCTGGAAAGTTTTCAGCGAGTTATCGGTACGCAGTCCCAGTTCATCATATACTGTTTTATTGAAGTTGGGTTTGTTCAGGTAAGTAGTATAATCCGCCCGTAAACCTGCAACCATTTCAAAGCCCGGGAACAGGTAAGTCTGCATCTGCGCATATAAGGCACCGCTGAGGATATTCTGCTTCACACTGGGATCATCTGCCAGCGCCACTTCACGGGCATAGCGGTAAGGCTTCAGGTTATTGAAATTATCCATACCGGTAAAATAGAAGCGGCCATTCATTTCACTGCCGTACAGTGAATTCATATGGCTGTACATGATATCCGCCCCAAAGGTATAGTTGGCTTTATTGGTATTATAATAAAGATTGTCTACCAGCTGGAATACGTTATTGTAGAAGTGTTCCGGCGAATAGCGTTGTCCGCCCAGCTGTATGGTGGTAAACACCGGTTTGTTATTAATGGTGGACTGTACCCTTTCCACGATGGCGCGCGGAATATTCTGCGCCGGCAGCTGATCGCCGGGAGAGCTTTCTTCAAAGGTGTACAGGTGCTGCAGTTTCAGCTCGTTGGTAATTTTAGGGCTTACTACTGTACGGAGGGTAGCCAGCAAACTGTTGTTGATAGCATGTGCATTGGCATATACTTCATACAGGTTGATGGAAGAGTTGTCATCACGGCCCAGCGGGGCGCGGTCGTTTACGTAGTTATCGCGGATAGTGAGGAGGTTACGCTCATTCAGCTGCCAGTCGATACGTGCAAACGCCGCATCCGTACCGCGTTTCTTATTGAAAGACCCGAACTGCGGCAGGGAAGATACGCCGTATTTACCGCGTGCAATACCGAGGTAGGTATCCAGGGTCGACTGTGTAACATTGAACCGTTTCTCATCTTCCGGCGTTTTGATATCCGCCAGCTGCAGGGGGCGTGCATCTGCCTGGTGATCCCAGGCTACGAAGAAGTGCAGTTTATTTTTGATGATAGGGCCGCCCAGGGAGAAGCCGTATTGATAGGTGGAGAAATCGTTCTGGCGCCGGTTACCACGGGCGTCGTACTTGCTGGATAATGCATCGGCCCTTACGAAGGTGAATGCGCTGCCGGAAAAGGTATTGGTACCCGACTTGGTTACCGTGCTGATAGTACCACCACCACTTCGCCCGAAGGTAACATCGTATTGGTTGGTAACTACCTTAAACTCGCGGATGGCTTCCATGGAAATAGCATACGGGCCGCCGATACGGGTATTGGTACCACTGCTGGACGTAGGATTTTTGGCGGAAGTACCATCAATGGTAATGTTGGTGGAAGAGCCGAGCTGTCCTGCCAGGTTACTTCCGCTACTCAGTGGCGAAAGGTCAATAAGGCTGCTGAAGTTACGGCCATTCACCGGAAGCCGGGCGATATCCCTGGCGGTTACCGTGGTGGCTGCGCCGAAGTTCTCCGCTTTGTTGCGGAGCGCATTGCCCGATACCGTCACCTCTTTGATGTCCACCGAAGATGTTTTCATCTGGAAGTTGGCGCGGACCAGATCTCCCTGGTTCAGCGAATAGCCGGTGCGTTTTTGTTCGGCATATCCCATCGCCGTTACCTGGATGGTATATGGCCCGCCGAGCGGCAATTCCTTGATAAGGTACTCTCCTTTTGCATTTGAAATGGTACGACTGCTGAAACCGGTTGATTCGTTGCGCACCAGTACGGATACACCCGGAATCAGTTGTTTGGCGTCGTCGGAGATAATCCCTGAAATAGAGGCCTGCGTTGTTTGTGCAAGCAATGGCTGACTGATAATGCAGCACAATAACAGAAGTGACAGAATAAAAATAGGTTTCATGAACGCGAAAATATTACGTGGTAATTTGAATACTAAGTGTTCACTGCATTCGTAACATAAAGTTCTCATCCGGGAGGATATGCATGCATCACACTACTCAGGGGAGTAGTTTTTCAATAATGTGGATATGGTTGAACTGTTTTTCTGAATGCGATATGGCTGTGCTACTGATTTGTGATCATCAAGATACGGAAAAATAGTTGGTTATTTATGCATCAGCGCGATTTAAAACTACAGAATAAAAAATGCTGACGGGTGTTGAAAGGGGTAATATGATCTTCTGTGGCGCAATGCAGCTTTTCAAATAACGGGGTCAGCTGTTCCGTTAATGCTTCTTCCGAATATTGTTTAATAGTAAGACCGCTACATTTTTCAGGGCCTTTATCAGAAAAGGTCCCAATGGCCATATAGCCATTTACTGCATTAACGGCAGCCTGCAGGTAAGCGGCTATTTGTTCCGGGGTGGTTAGAAAATGAAAGGTGGCCCTGTCGTGCCACACTGCGTAAGTACGTGCAGGCGTAAACGTAGTAATGTCCTGTACAAGCCAGTTCACTTTCAGGGCCAGCTCTCCCAGTCGCGCTTTTGCGCGCTCCAACGCCTGTGCAGAAATATCAAGCACGGTAATATCCGTATAACCGGCGGCCAGCAGGTGATCCACCAGTTTACTTTCTCCTCCCCCGATATCAATCACCGGGGCGTTTTTCGGTACATGGAAGCTGTTTATTAACGCAAGAGAGGTGGCCGGTACTTCCTGTGTCCAGCTCATTTCTTCCGGCTTCTTATTACTATAGATATTTTCCCAGTGATCCTTTCTTTCCATTATTTCTTTATTCTCCTCAAAAGTATTTAATTATTATTCAAACCATGTGCTTAAAATAAAGAAGCCACCCGGTGGGCGGCTTACTTCTATTTCCCTGTCAATGGGAACACATCGCTTTCTATATGCTCCGATTTAATATAACTGTTCATTTGCCGTACAATATCCATATGCGCAGCGGCTACATTATGTTGTTCTTTAGGGTCCTTGCTGAGATCATACAATTCCAATGGGGCGTTCTTATCTTTTATCACATTCAGTTTCACGCCCTTCCAGTTGCCCATGCGCAGGGCCTGGCGGCCGCCGCCTTCGTGAAACTCCCAGTACAGGTATTGATGCTGCGGCTGTTTTCCTTTACCCAGTAAAGTTGGCAGGAAAGAAATGCCATCGGTATAAGCCGGCTTAGGCGCACCGGCAATATCTGTCAGTGTAGGCATCAGGTCCCAGAAGGCTCCGGTAAAATCGCTTGTGCTATTGGGTTTTATCTTACCTGGCCACTTCACAATAAAGGGTGTTTTAATACCTCCTTCATATAAATCGCGTTTATAGCCACGCAGTCCGCCGGAGCTGTTAAAGAACACCGGGTCTGCGCCGCCTTCACGGTGCGCGCCATTATCGCTGCTGAAAATAACAATAGTATTACCGGTGAGGCCCAGTGCATCCAGCTTATCCAATATTTGTCCAACATAGGCATCCATGCGGCTTACCATGGCAGCATAGGTGGCCCGTGGCTTTGCTACGGAAGCATAACCGCCTGGCTGCGCACCAGGGCCATAGTCGGCGCCTTTATAGGGATGTTCCTCAAAACTGTTCTCATATTGTTTGTAGTACTCATCATCAGGCCCCTGCAATTCTGCATGTGGCAAGGTGGTAGGTACAAAAAGGAAAAAGGGCTTGTTTTTGTTGGCTTCAATAAAGGCCAGCGTTTTTTCCTGGATCAGTGCTGGCGCGTATACTTTTTTCTCTGTAAGATCATTACCTGTGAGCGCCACCTTTTCATTATTGCTCCACAGGTGAGTGGGGTAATAACGGTGCGACTGGCGCTGGCAGTTGTACCCGAAAAACACATCGAACCCTTTCCTGTCCGGCGCGCCGGTGGTGCCTACCATGCCCAGTCCCCATTTACCAAAAGCGCCGGTGGTGTACCCTGCTTTCTGCAGCAGCTGCGCGTAGCTCTGCGCGGTATCAGGCAACGGCTGCTGTCCTTCCGGTTCTATTTCCTTGTTGCCCCGGATGTAGGTGTGACCGCTATGCTGGCCGGTAAGCAAGCAGGAACGGGATGGCGCGCAAACAGAAGTACCTGCATAAAACCGGGTGAACCGCATACCCTGTTTGGCAAGCCGGTCGATGTTAGGCGTTTTGATCTTTGTTTGCCCGTATGCGCCCAGGTCGCCGTAGCCAAGATCATCTGCAAGTATAAAAACGATGTTGGGCCGCACCTGCGCCTTACCGGCATAGGATGCGAGCATCATGCCGGTAAGCGCCAGTGTTGTCATTTTCTTCAGGATCATTATCAATTATTTTTTGTTACTTATTTCCATTGCGGGTTTTGTGTCAGTTTCGGATTCAATACAATCTGGTTAGATGGGATAGGGTAATAATAGTAATAATCCGGGAATGGCGATGGTGGTACTTTTTCGTAGGCGATATATCCTTCCGTAGCGCCATCGAGAATGGGGATGATGCTGTTGGCCGGTACATCGGTTCCTTTTTTCAGCCACCTGCCCAGCTTGCGCGCAGTAACGTACTCCATCTTTTTCCAGCGGCGCAGATCATCAAAGCGGAATGATTCACCCATCAGCTCAATAGCGCGCTCCCGGCGGATTTCCCATAACACCGGCGTTACGCCCGGGTCGCGGGTAGGATCATTTGGAATGGCCGCTACCTGTAAGGCCGCGACCCCGCCCCTTGCGCGGAGTTTATTGATCGTCTGGTCCGCAATGGCCTGGCTGAATTCTCCCAGTTCATATTTAGCTTCTGCATAGTTCACCATTACTTCTCCCATGCGGAAAATGGGCGCGTCATTTACATCAAGGTTCTGGATGCGCTGTATTTTATTGCTGAATTTATAAAAACGGTAACCGGTATACGTAACGTTAAACGGCTGCCCGTTATTATAATCCACATAATGCGGTTCCTGGCGCACTATTAATCCCTGCCAGTTCATGGTAGGCAATGTTTTATTCTTAGGGCCGGAAATCGCTTCCATTACGGGGAAATATTCCATATCAGCCGGATCATCGCTGGGTTGCCAGTTCTGACTGGGGTGGTTCACCTTTACTTTAAACGGCGGAGGCACGGTATAGTACAAACGTTTATCGCGGTTCCTGAATTCGGTGAAGGGCGATTTGTCGCCGGCAAACAAGGGGCTGGTCCAGCGGGTTTGCCCATCGGTCATGAGGTACATATCAGCGGCTTTTTTGGTAAGGTCCCACCTGCCGGCGGAGTTCCTTCCCAGTGAAGCCAGGCTATGCACTACCTGTGTCTGGTCGTACTGCTTATACAGTAATATGCCTGGGATATTTGCCAGCGATTCGCTGTTGAATTCCTCGTCGTAATTAGGATGCAACACCGGGAAAGCGGCCACCAGTTTGGCGGCGGCATCTGCGCTGGCGCGCAGGTAAGGCACAGGATCTCCCAGCTGGTGATATTTGCGCCAGGTGCCTTCCACAAGCCCGAACCGGGCAATGAGGGCGCGCACTACGTTTACATTCACGGTATTAGGTCCGTCCCCGGCGGGCTTGATATGCGCTTCCGCCCATTGCAGCTGTTCCAGTATTTTCTGTGTTACTGCTGCACGGGGCGTCCTGGGTCCATACAGGATATCTTTATCAGCGTCGGTGAGCGCGGTTTCTACCCAGGTAACATCACCATACTTATTCACCAGGTTGGCATAACTGTATGCACGGAAAAAATAACCCACACTGCGCCAGTGGTCTTTGTCGGCATCGGAGATGGACGACGCGCCGAGATTATCCAGCATAATATTCACTGCCCTGATCCTGTTGTAAGGATCCGTATAATCATTGGAACTGGAAGGGATCACGATCCTTTGCCAGATCCAGTTGGATTCGCCGTTTGGATTGGCGTTCAGGAACAGGTCGGCATCATACTCCTTGTTCACATACTCGGCGGAATACCCCGGGAACACTTCGTAGAACTGCCACGCGTATGCCTTGATGTTATCGTATTTTGTAAAGGTTGTTTTTTCTGTAAGCTGATCCTT
>NZ_DATCRD010000350.1:0-2881 GCF_036569185.1 Chitinophaga sp. | reverse complement strand
GCTTTACTTCCGGAGGCGTGGTGGTGCCGGAAGCTACTACATATACAGTAGCCTCGAACCATTTAAACGCCCATACCATACCGGTGAAAGCAATGACAAGCGCTATTAGCATGGCGTAAAAGCCCAGTACATTATGCAGATCGTAATTAACCCTTTTGAAACCGGCTTTCCATTTAATTTTGAAGCTTTTGTCGCGGTTGGCTTTATTCCATTTCTTCGGCCACCACATGATCAGCCCGGTGATGAGCAGGATCACAAAAATAAAGGTGCTCCAACCTACAATGGGTTGCCCGTACTTATCGTTCAGCAACAGGCTCCAGTGTATGCTTTTTACCACAGAAAAGAAATTATGCTTGTAATCCAGTCGCCCTGTCACCTCACCGGTATAGGGATTGATCATTACAGATTCATAATACTCCACAGCGCCGAAGTAAGTGAGCGCCGTATCGTTGCCTTTGTAGGCCATAAATTCCCAGGCCTGGTCCGGCTGCCGGTAAGTGGTGATGGAAAATAATGGTTTATTGGGCCCAAGTGCGGCCTCAGCGGTCTTTTTCAACTCGCTTACAGGATGTAAGGGGCTTTTTTCCGGGGTAACATATAGTATTTTACGGTAATAAAAATCGTTCACTTCTTTCTGAAAAACAAACAAACAGCCGGTAATGCTTACAATAAGCACAATAATGCCTGCTCCCAGGCCCAGCCAGAGATGCAGTTTGTCCACAACTATCCTGAACAGCGATTTAGGCTGCTTCTTCTTTAACTTATCCGTCCGTTTAAACATACTAAAGCCACCGGTAGATATCGTACCGGAGGTACAAAAATCGAATCAAATGAGCATAAAAAAGGATCGGATCGGGAAATTCTTTTACGCAAAACGGAATCAGCGGGCATAAAAAAACCTCCACCGGATACCGGTGGAGGCTGGATAATTATGTTTAAGCGGATGCTTACTTATATTTTGGATTGTACAGTGAACTTTCCTGCACTTTTACTTCCGGTTTGCCCTTGTATCTGTGTGCATAAAGTCCGTAGCTAACTCCCAGGATAAAGGCTACCAGACAAAACAACTGCACATAAAAGAGCCAGCGGGAACGGGAAACCTTGTCTATAGTGATGTCGTACTTGTTTTCTACTGTATTCTGTTCCATAATCAGTTTATTTCCGGTGCAAACCTACATAATGATTTTGAAAATTTCGAATTTTCATGCTGGTAATTTTGGGAGATAAAAAATTTTCCGGGAGATAGATCGCCGTTGATCAGATCAGTTCAGAAAAATGTTTATGACCCAGGAAGTAGTAACGCCAGATCATAATACCGTGAAACACGCCATTCATTTTCATCAGCTTCATTTCCGGCAGATCATCTTTCTTCACATATTTCCTGCGCCAGCGATAATAATCCTTATAAGCGCGGTAAATAGCCGCCATATCCTTTGGCTTTCCTGCCACCAGGCTTTTTACGCCCGCCAGTATGTCCAGGAAAAACCGCTGCACCAGTACTATCCAGCGGTCTTCACTATGCAGGTTTTTCCACAGCATCATGAGGTTGTTCCTGAAGTTCAGGTACAGCTTGCGGGGATTTCCCTGGGGCAGGCTGCCGCCACCCACATGAAACACCCTGGAATCAGGACAGTAGCAAATGCGGTAACCCGCCCGCTGTAAGCGCCAGCAAAGATCCACTTCTTCCATATGCGCAAAAAAATCGCGATCAAAGCCCCCTACCTGGTGATAACAGGCCGAACGGATAAACAAGGCTGCCCCGGTTGCCCAGAAAATATCCTGTACATCATCATACTGCCCGTTGTCTTTCTCGGTGGTATACAGGATCCGTCCCCGGCAAAAAGTATAACCCAGGATATCCATCCACCCGCCGGCGGCGCCTGCGTACTCAAATTCCTCCGGATCCTTGTAAGCCCTCATTTTAGGCTGGCAGGCAGCTATCCGCTTGTCCTGTTCCATCAGGGCCACCACCGGCTCTATCCAGCCCGGCTCCACCTCCACATCCTGGTTCAGCAACACGTAAATATCGGCCTGCACATGCTGCAACGCATCGTTATACCCTCCGGCAAACCCATCGTTATGCGGGTTCCGGATGATCCGGATCTGCGGGTAATGGGCCGTCACAAAAGCCACGCTGTCGTCTGTAGAGGCATTGTCGGCCAGCACCAGCTGCAGGTTACCATAGGTAGAACGGCACACAGACGGCAGGAACTTCTCCAGAAAAGATCTCCCATTCCAATTTAAAATAACAACTGCTACTGATGGCAATACGGACAATGGATATTACGTTTATGCGTGAACAATTATTTTTGAGATGCAAATATGCAACAAACGATCCTAATATTTGCGAATCATTACAGAATGAGGTAAGCCGAATAAGGCTTAAATTAGAAGTATGTTTAAACAGTATATCGGTTGGAAGTTTGTACTGGCCTCCATAGCAGTGCTGATCATTGGCACCACTATCTGGTTTGTAAGTAATTTATCCCGCAATATTCAGGAAGAAGAAAGAAAAAAAGTGGCCACCTGGGTGGAAGCCAACCGCGAGCTCCTGCGGGCTGGGTCTGAAGCCAACCTGAACCTTGCAGTTGACATTGTGACCAACAACACTACCATCCCGCTGATCCTGACCGACGAAACGGGTAAGATCCTGGACAGCCGCAATCTCGACTCCCTGCGCATTATGCAGGACCCCAACTTCCTCCGTAACGAACTACAGGCCTTTAAAAAGCAACACCCGCCCTTCATTATGGAAGTGGATTCCAGGCAAAAAATGTATAACTATATCTACTACGGCGATTCGCTGATCCTCCGGCAAATCCGTTACTATCCATACATCCAGCTGATAGTGGTGACCCTTTTTATCGCTATTGTGCTCTTT
>NZ_DATCRD010000349.1:0-19501 GCF_036569185.1 Chitinophaga sp. | reverse complement strand
GTTGGTATGAAGCAGCTGAAGCTGCAGCCTGTTTATCCGTTTTTCTTTTTCCTGGTTGTAAATATTTTCCCGGGCAATCTCAGATTTCAGGACGGTTAAAAGGCTGTCTGATTTTTTGTTTTGTGCATATCCATTTAAACCCGCGAGCAGGAAAAGTATAACAAGTAATATTTTATTCATATAGATCTGAGATCTAATTTAAGTAATGCGTAATCTGCCGCCCGGTATAACGGTAGTCCCCCAATCATTGTTTTTCGACCCGGAATGATCAGTCCATTTTTAAAAATGCAGTACCGGCCATTTTCGTTTTTCTGAAATAATCCTGATGCTTTAATAGCTGATCCTGGTGATTTTATGCGGCTAAAAGTACGGCTTTTTGCCGTGTAATTGAGTGAAAACGTGCCTGAAAGCCTTAGATTTTTCGGTACAGTCGGCCCATCAATATATTGATTGCCAGATATTTAAGTTTTTAAAAGTTTAGATTTTTGGATCAGGCTGCGCCCCGACGGCATCACTCGCCTGATTCGTGATTTAATTTGGACCCGCCAAAGAAAAAGCCGTGACTGGCATGGAAGTCAACAATCATCCGCTGCAGCGATGAACGATGAATGTCCGCGTTAATGAACCAATCAAGCAGACCGTTATGTTTAAAAAAATTCTACGATTATTAAGTGCTTTCGCCTTAATCTTTGCCTTCGCCTACCCGGCAGCTGCGCAAAACAGGGTTATAGATGGGAGAGTAATTGATTCGGCTTCGGCCACTCCGTTACCAGGGGTAACCATCAGAATTAAAGGAACCAGCTCCGGAACCACTACAGATGCAACCGGTTCTTTCCGGTTACCATTGCCGGCAGCTGCCAGTGAACTCATTTTTTCTTCCATTAACTATGCCACACAAACAATTCCCATTACCGATCAGAACAACTTAGTGGTTAAGCTGGCGCTCTCCAGCCAGCTGCTTGAAGGCGTTGAAGTGGTGAGCGTGGGGTACGGTACCCTGAATAAAAGGGAAGTTTCCAGCGCAATAACGCACATAAGCGCCAAAGACCTGAAAACGGTGGCTGCCAACAACCCTTTAATGTCCTTACAGGGAAAGGTGGCGGGGCTTACCATCTCCAATACCTCCACGGCCGATCCTAACTCTTCTCCCAGCATTCAGCTGCGCGGGGTATCCTCCCGCAGCGCCGGTTTAGGGCCCTTATACGTTATAAACGGGGTGCCGGGAGGTAATATTGATAATATTAACCAGAACGATATTGAATCGATAGACGTGCTTAAAGGCGGTGCGGCATCGGCTATTTATGGTACGCGCGGCGGGAACGGTGTTATCATTATTACCACTAAAAAAGGCAGCGGCGAATCAAAGCTGGTTTACAATGGTTATGTGACCATGGACCGGCTCACAATGGTGCCGGATGTGCTTAGTCCCGATGAGTTCCGTAAAAACCGCATCAATGCCTCCACACCCCGCGGTTTTGAATTTGGAGGGAATACCGACTGGATGAAGTCTGTTACCCGCCAGGCAGCCTATGCACAAAAGCATACCTTACAGATCTCCGGCGGAACACCTAACGACAACTATTTTGCCTCTGCCGACTACCGGAATGCCAATGGTATTGACCTGCGCGCCTATAAAAAGGAATACGGCGCCCGTCTGAACGTGAACCATACTTCAAAAAGCGATGTTTATACCGTTTCCCTGAACGTTGCACCCAGGTACATGCATACCAGCAACTCCGACCAGGGGAATTTCAACAACGCCATTACGCTGAATCCAACCATCCCTATTTACGATAGTACGGGGAAATATAATTTTATTAATACCGGGTTTTTCTCAAACAACCCTGTTGAAAATGCAAGGCTTATTAAAAGTGAGGCGCAGATAAAGGAGCTGGATATGAGCGGCTCCCTGAAAGTGAACCTTATGAAGAACCTGTTTTCAACGGTAACGGTATCTACTATTAAATCATCTTATAAGAACCTGAATTTCCGGCCCTCTACCCTGACAACTATTGTGCACTCAGGGCAGGTGACCAAAACCAACGAAGCTTCACAGGAACAGATAGATAACGACCAGCGGAACATCGAATGGACGATCAATTATGCGCTTAACATTAAAAGAAACCACGTTAAGGTACTCGGCGGCTATTCATATAGCTATTTCAATTACCAGCAATTCAGGGCTCATAACTTTGATTTTCCGTTCGATGCGTTCCTGTGGAACAACCTGGGCTCCGGCACCTGGAATGGCGGCGATAAGGGCAATGGGCAGGACGCTGTATCATCCACCCAGAATGATTCCCGCCTGGCTTCCTTCTACGGCAGGGTGAATTATGATTTTGATAATAAATATATATTAACCGCAAGCCTCCGGCATGAAGGCTCATCAAAATTTGGCGCCGCCAACAAGTGGGGTAACTTCCCTGCAGTTTCTGTGGCATGGCGCATTTCCGACGAAAGCTTTCTGCAGGATAAGATCAGCTGGCTGAACGACCTGAAGCTAAGAGCAGATTACGGCATTACCGGTAACCAGGATTTTGACAGCTACAAGTCACTGATCCTGTACGGCGGTTACGGATATTTTGCTTTCAATGGTCAAACCTACCAGGTATACGGTCCATCGCAGAACGTGAACCCTAACCTGGGCTGGGAAAAAGCGATCAATTTTAACGCAGGCATCGACTTTGAAATACTCGACAGCCGCATATCAGGTTCATTGAACTATTATGTGCGTACGAACAAAGACCTGCTGGCCAACTACAGGGTACCGCTTCCGCCCAACCCGCAAACGGAAACCTTTGCCAACGTAGGCACCATGAAAAACTCAGGGATAGAGCTGCAGCTGAGCGCAGCAGTGATACGGCGCAAGGAGTTTGGCTACAACCTGTCATTTGCAGCCGCTTATAACAACAATAAATTCGTTTCCTTCTCTAATAAGCTTTACCACGGTGATCCCTACCGGGATATGGCAGGATTGCCTGCTCCGGGTTCTCCGGGTACCATCCAGCGTTTGCAGGAAGGGCGCCGCATCGGGGACTTTTATATGTTAAAATCAGCCGGTGTGGATGAAAACGGCTCACTGCTGGTTTATAAAAAAGATGGAACCATAGTGCCCGCCAACCAGGCCAATGCAGATGACAAGCAGTTTGTGGGCAACGGCCTTCCTAAAGTAACCGGCTCACTGGGCAATGTATTCACCTATAAGAACTGGGATCTTAACATTTTCCTCCGGGGGAATTTTGGATATAAGCTGTTCAACATGCAGGCTTTTTACCTGGGCACACCGGCCACACAAACCGATGCAAATACTTTAAAATCGGCCTACGATCCGAAAAGCAAATATTCAAAGCTTACGAATCCGGCCACCACGGCGCTTGCCTCAGATTATTTCCTGGAATCAGGTTCCTTTGTTAAGATCGATAACATAACGCTGGGGTATAATTATTCGGTTAACTCCAAGTACCTGCAGGCCATCAGGATCTATGGAGCGGTAAGTAACCTGCACACCTTTACCAGCTTTACAGGCGGCGATCCCGACCTGTACCCGGTGAATGACATCACACCTGGTGTTCAGGGTAATCCGCGTACGAACACTTATAACATGAACTTTTACCCGGCCACCATCCAGATACTGGCAGGCATACAGGCTACATTCTAAACAATTAACCGGTAAGTAATGAAAAAAAGGAATTATAAAAAATATATAGTAAATACCGCTTTGAGCACCGCGTTGTTTTTAGGCGCCTGCACAAAACTGGATGAAACTGTTTATGACAAAGTGGATGCAGGACAGTTCCTCACCCGGCGCGATGATGTGATCAGGGACTTTTTACGGCCATTTGAACACGCCTACTGGAGCATCCAGGGGAATGATGTTTATGCCGTAGGCGAGAATAGTACCGACGAAATAGGCACCTACAACCGCCAGGGCGACTGGCAGGATGGCGGCTATTACCAGCGTATGCACTATCATACGTGGACCACGCAGGATGGTTTTACCAGCGGCGCCTGGACGGCTTTTTACCAGGGCATTGTACTTGCCACCAACTCGCTGCAGGATATGGAAGGGATCACAGATCCCGCAAAGCTGAGCATTACAGCCACCGAGCTGGCAGATTTTAAAGCCGAGCTCAGAACATTAAGAGCCTGGTTTTATTTAAGAGCATTTGATTTTTACCGCAATATTGAGATCGTAACGGACGTAAAAAATACCACTACTGCTAACAAGCAGTCACCGCCGGCTGAAATGTTCGCCTATATTGAATCAGAGCTCAAAGCCGCGCTGCCCGATCTGCCCAAACGCGAAACATTAGGCAGCAATGGCATTGGCCGGTGGACACAGGCCGGGGCAGCAGCACTGCTGGCACGCCTGTACCTGAATGCCAAAGTGTATATAGACCAGGACAAGTTCGGTGATTGCGCCACGGTTTGCCAGGACATCATCAACGGTAAATACGGCAGCTATCAGCTGGATACCCGCTGGGATGCGCCGTTTGATTATACCAATACTTCACTTAATTCAGAAACCATTTATGGCTTCCCATCCACCCTTGCACGCACGCACTGGCAGTATGATGGCGGCATGTTCTTCTGGGGTGTAACCTATGATGCAGCTCCCTTGTATTGCGGCTTCACGGATTTTGGCCAGGCTAACCCGAGATATGCGCTGCAGCCCGGGAGGGATGTGGATAGCGTTGAATACAGCTTTAAGCTGGGCAAACCTTTCGTTAAGTTCCAGCGTTATCCTGACGACTATCGCCTGAAGCTTTACAAAAACCTGGGCGACAGTAAACGCGAAGGCATGTTCCTGTACGGCTACCTGCCCTTTCAGCGCCTTGTGAACGGCGTACCAAAGCCCGATACTGTTCGCGGTAATAAAGGCCCTTACGCGCTGTTTATCCGTGACCAGGTAGGTTGGTTCCTGGATGCAAAACCCGGAACCCGGATTGGGGATAAGGAATCAAATATGAATCATGCCGATCACAACTCAGGTGTGTTCATGGTTAAATATCCTTTATACCCAACCCCCGATCCTAACCGTATCACATCTGCCTATGCGGAGATCCGTTTGTCGGAGATCTATTATACATTGGCTGAATGTAAATACCGGGCCGGCGATAAGGGTGCTGCCGCAATACTGCTGAATGCAGTGCGTCAGCGGAATTATCCTGCAGGTTCACCCAGTTTGTATAAAACCGATGGCAGCCAGCTGAATGACCAGGAAATGCTGGATGAATGGGGCCGTGAATTTTTAGGTGAGAACCGCCGCCGTACGGATCTGATCCGCTGGGGCGTATTTAATACCGGCACCTGGTGGGATAAAAAACCGGATGCCGACAACCACACGGCGATATTCCCGATAGGCCGCGATATTATGGCTGTTAACCCGCAATTTGTACAAAACCCAGGTTATAGTAATTAATACACCACTATATGCCAGCTGCCCCGGATCCGGGGCAGCTGGTTTTAAATGAACATTCAATTCATGTCTCTATTGTCAAAGTGTTACCTGTTTATCCTTTCTATTCTTATTTGCTCCGCAGCGCAGGCGCAACACATTCCGGTTCAGCGCTCGGGCCTTGTAGGTAATTCAATCGCAACGTTTATCCCGGCAGGGTTTGATGTTTCCAAAACGCCATCACTCATGCTGAAAGGCAATCCTGTTATACAGGGTGCTGTGCCGGCAAGCTGGAACATTGTTCCTGAATTTTTCTTAACAGATGGTAAAGCAAGTGCCAGTGTTCGTTTAAAAGGCGACATCAGCCTGTATGGCGGCGGTGAAGTAACCGGCCCGCTGTTAAGGAATGGCCAAACCATTAAGCTCTGGAACACCGATAACGGCGCTTACGGAACAGATGATGGCAAACGCCTTTATCAAACCCACCCCTGGGTGTTAGGTGTTAGAAAAGATGGAACTGCTTTTGGGATCCTTTTTGACAGTCCGTGGAAGTCAGCGCTGACCACTAACCCGGATAAAATTGAATTTAATACAGAGGGCGCCTTGTTCCGTGTTTTCGTGATCGACCGCAAATCGCCGCAGGATGTGCTGAAAGGATTGGCTGAATTAACCGGCACTATTGAAATGCCACCCAGGTGGGCCCTGGGGTATCATCAATGCCGGTTCTCATATGGCACGGAACAACGGGTACGGGAGATTGCCGATACTTTTCGCTTAAAGCAGATCCCCTGCGATGCCGTGTGGATGGACATCGACTATATGGATGGGTACCGGGTATTCACCTTTAACAAAAATAATTTCCCGAATCCTAAACAACTAAATGCCGATCTGCATGCAAAAGGTTTTCATTCGGTTTTTATGATCGATCCCGGTGTTAAGTTCGACAGCACTTATTCCGTGTATCAGTCTGGCGCCGCAAAGGATGTTTGGGTGAAAGACACTGCTGGAAAAGAATATCACGGGAAAGTTTGGCCGGGCGATTGCGCCTTTCCGGATTTTACCATGCCCCGCACCCGGCAGTGGTGGGCCGGTTTGTATCGCAACTTCCTGGCAAATGACATGGATGGCATATGGAATGATATGAACGAACCTGCTGTTAATGATAATGATCTGCCTGAAAGCTTCCTTCGCCTGGGCACTATGCCATACAACACGCCGCATCGTGGTGGCGATGGCTTACCGGCAGGGCCGCACCTGTTATATCATAACGCTTACGGCCGGTTGATGGTGGAAGCTACCCGGCAAGGTTTTATGGCTGTGAAACCCGATAAGCGTCCTTTTATTTTAACGCGTGCAAACCTGCTTGGCGGGCAACGTTACGCCGCCACCTGGACGGGTGATAACTATGCCGATGAACGGTTCATGAAAGTTTCCGTACCCATGTCAATTACGCTGGGCTTATCAGGCCAGCCTTTCAGCGGCCCTGATATTGGGGGCTTCTTAGGCAACACTTCGCCCGATCTGTGGGCGAAATGGCTGGGCTTTGGCGTGTTTATGCCTTTTGCCAGGGGCCATGCCTGCGCCGGAACCAATGACAAAGAGCCCTGGGCATTTGGTGCGGATATTGAAAAAACATCACGGATAGCGCTTGAACGGCGGTATCGTTTATTGCCTTACCTCTACACCTTATTCTATAACGCGCATAAAACCGGGTTGCCTTTAATGTGCCCTGTGTTTTTTGATGACCCTGCGGATGTAAGGCTAAGGGCAGAGGACCAGGTATTTTTGCTTGGAAAAAATTTGCTGGTGGTGCCTTCATTTGCCAAAGATCCGCAGCTGCCCAAAGGGATCTGGGAACCTTTAAGTCTTATTGATGGCGATGGCACAGATCCATACCAGGCAAAATTGCTGATCAAAGGCGGCAGCATTATTCCTGCAGGAAAGATCATTCAGCATACCGGCGAACCTTCCATCGATCAGCTGACCTTATTTATATGCCTGGATAGCCAGGGTAAAGCCAGTGGCGAGCTTTATTGGGATGCCGGTGAAGGCTGGGGTTTTAAAAAGGATGATTATTGCCTGCTCCGGTTTCAGGCAACAGAAAAAAATGGAGTGACCCAAATTAAGCTAACATCCAGCCAGGGCAAATACAACATTAACAAAGACATTCACCAGGTTAAGGCCGTAGTTATTAAAAACGGGCGGAGTTATTCAGGCCCGGTAAACTTAAAGAGCGGTACGTTAAGAACGGATGCTCAATAAGTAACTTCGCAGGTTCTTCAAAAATTTCATACCGGTACGTTTACGAATAGTTGAGCCAGGCATGTAATACTGAATATCAGTTTACATGCCTTTTTTTGTTTTGGCTGTTACTTCCCTTATTTTGCCGGGGCTTATGTTGAAATTTCACTTCCACAAGTATAAATATGGAAAGGAGCTGCTGGTGGATTGCTTTAACCTTTCCGATATAGCCGGCCGCAGTATTGCGATGAAAGAAGTACATGCTACTACTTTTTACGAGATCTTTCTTTTTTTGGAAGGCAATGGTTCCATCATGCTGGAAGGCAGCCGGCTTGATTTTGAAAGCCCTGCTGTGCTGTTCATACCACCTGCCCGTCCCAGGATCTGGAACCTGCATGCAATGCATGATTGCAAGGTGGTGATCTTTGAAGGCGAGTTTATGGAAACTTTCCTGAAAGACCACCTGTTCCTTCACCGCCTGTACTATTTCGGGAATTATGATTCACCGCCTGTATTGCCACTGCAAAGCAATGATATACCTTTCTTTCAGTCCTTATCCGACAGGATCATGGAGGAAATAAGGAATCAGTCCTTCGATAGCCAGCACCTGCTAAGGGCTTACCTGTACCAGCTGCTTATTCTGCTGAACCGCCGGTATACTGATTGCTATCAATTGAAAGGGAACCTGTACCAGAATACCGGTATGCTGAAATTCAGGGAGCTGCTGAAGAAGCATATACAGGAAAAACAAACGGTCAAAGAATATGCGGAGCTGCTTAAAATAAACCGTAACCGTTTAAACCAGCTGTGTCATGAAGCATTTGGTAAAGACGCCAATATGATCATACGTAATGAACTGTTGCAGTCCTGCAAAAACGAGCTGCTGGGCGGCAATAAAACGATCGCTGAGATCAGCTATGAGCACAACTTTTCGGCCCCTTCCAATTTTGTCCGCTTCTTTAAATCCCTGGCTAAGGTTTCGCCGGCCGCCTTTAGGGCACAGTATGCAGATTGATAACAACTAATGCATATTGATAACGCTGTAGGGAGTGCTTCAGGGTAGCTTTGTATCGTAATTAATCAAACAGTAAAAACAATTACGATGACAAACAAACTAAAGACCATAACACTCCTTGCGCTTGGGCTCACAACACAGCACCAGGCCAATTCACAGGAACTGCGTAAAGCATCCGTTCACCTGGCCGCGCAGGATCAGCGGATAAAAATATACACCCTGGTATCCCCACCGGAGATGTTTGCCAATACCAGCCATGTTATTGAGTTACCTCATGAGCTGATCGTTGTGGACGGGCAGTTCTTTGCGCCCTATGCGCAGCAGCTGAAAATGCTGACAGATAGTTTAAAGAAGCCGGTTACAAGATTTTATATTTCACACGATCATCCGGATCACTACCTGGGCTTTGGCGATGCCTTCCCGGATGTGCAGGTTTACGCACTCGAGGAAACAAAGCAGCACATTGAAAAAGAAGGTCAGCAGGTGTTGAAACAAAGACAGGAACAATTCGGGGGAATTATTGCCAAAACTTTGAATATACCTGCACATGTACAAAAAGAAGGGAAAGAAGTTATAGACGGCGTAACATTCATCTTTGAAAGATCCCTTGACAATGAGGATGCAGTATCCCTGGTAATTAAGATCCCCGAAGTAAAGACCTACATTGCCCAGGACATCGTTTATAATAAGGTCCACTTGTTTATATCCGGTAGCCAGGACGGCTGGCGTAAAGCATTAAGAAAAATAGAGCGTGAAAGTGAGTATAAGATCATACTTCCGGGACATGGCGAGCCTGCCGGCCGTTCCATACTGAAGGAAGACCTGGATTATCTGGATTTTGTGGACAAAACATTGGCTGCATCCAAATCAAAAGAGGAATATAAGGCTAAGATATTGGCAGCTTACCCGGATTATGGGGGTACGAAGCTTATAGATATTTACCTGGCTTACTATCTGAAAAAGGACTGGGAAGAAAAGTAAATTCACAAATGAGCGGTAGCAGTACCGCTCATTTGAAGCACTCACAGCGCCCAGCTCATTAAATGATACTGAGGGGTGAGCCATCCAAAACTATCTTCCGGGATCTTTTTATTATGGGGCCATAACGTTTGGCAGATCACCATAAATTAATTGCTTTGCGGAGCTTTTTGCAACAATGAGGATAGCATCAATTCCAGTGTGCGGTGATTCGTGTCATCGATACGGAAATTTTTAAAAATGATCTTTCCATCTTTATCTATCAGGAAGTTCTCCGGCTCGCCCTGTACACCATAGTATTTTTCGGCAAAGGCTGAGGTGCCGCGTAAGGGGGTAAATGAATACCTGCTGTTTTGCATAAAGGGTATCACATATGGGTCCTGCTCAGGATATACGTTGATCCCGAGATATACTACTTTTTCATTTTTAAGCTTATTAATAACGGCCTGGAAGTGCGGGAATTCTGCCTTGCAGGGGCCGCAGCCCGGAAACCAGAAAGTAAGCAATACCACTTTTCCCTTCAGGTTGCGCAGGTTTAACTTGCCATCACTGGTATAAAGGCCCAGCTCAAACGGATAAGCAGGAATGGCCGTGCTGTTCCGGATCATCTCAATATCTTTATCCACTTGCTCCTGCTTCTTTCCTGTTTTCCTTCCATACAATTCCAGTGCGGTGTAAAGCTGGTCAGTGGGTAGTTTTGCAAATGCTATAGCAAGGCTATCATAGGCAGCTTTAACATCGCCGGCTTTTTCCAGCAAAGAAGCCCGCTTCAATACTATATAGTTATTAAGGTAGTTGAACTTGGGAAGCTTTACCTGGTCAACCTCAGTTATAGCCGCTTTATAGTTTTGCGCCTGCTCCATTTTATTGATCCGTATTAAGGATTCAGCCACCTGTTTTCTGATCTTCCAATCGTTTTCTTCTCCCATATCATTAATTAACGCCAGGGCTTTTTCAGGATCCGTTTGCAGATAGATATCGGTTAATCCCGTCATCCCGGATGCCGACCAGTCAAACTTTTGAGGAGGGTATAATTTGCGGAGCTGTTCGTAATAGTTAATCTTATCATTAAGATCCACGGTACGTACCGCCAGCCAATATAAGGCCCTGGCAGCTTGCCCGCTTTCCGGGAAGCGCCTGACAAGATCAAGAACTTTCTGCTTAAAATCATCCGGATCACCATCCTGGAAAGACATCACATAATTTGCCGCGTAACCGGCATCTGAAGGGGCCGCAAGCATAGCCTTTTTAAGATATTCTTTAGACAGATCGTTTTGCCCCCTCATACCTGCATCTGCTGAAAGCATAGACCATACGTTAGCATTTTGCGGCTCCATTTCGGTGATCTTAAGTAAAAAATCCTTTGCCTGTGGCATCTCGGCATTATAATAAGCGGTACCGATAGCTAACGGGATCTTTACATTTTCCGGATGTTCACTCATCCATGTTTTATACTGCGGCACAAGCAGCGGATTCTCCAGGCCCATGGCATAGATATACTTTCTATGTGCTGTAAGGTTGTTCAGGTCAGCCGTTACTGCTGCCTGTGCTTTTTTTATTTCTTCAGCAGATGCGGGCCCCATCCGGACAGGCTTTTGTGCAAGTACCCGCCCGGTGAAACAAGCTATTAGTAATAAGATCGTATATACTTTAACATTCATCATTAATTCCTATTAAGTACTGTTTGCAGGACAACATAATAGTTGCTGCCTGCAAACAGGTTTAACTTACACGCATACCGTGTGAGTGAAATCCGGCTCGCCCGGGCACGTTTCAGAAGTACACTTCTTCCCATCCGGGCAGCTGCCGAGGGTTCCTCCGCACGCATTGGTACAGGCTTCGCCACTACCGCCACTACCACTGCCACCACCTAATATGGTTCTCAGCCGCTCCCTGGTCAGCAATTCTGTTGCGCCTAAGTCCAGCGCTTTTAATCTCAGTTTTTTCATGGCTTTAATTTTTGAGGTAAATAATTGATTTAACTTTTCAAAATTAAAAGCCTTCGTAGCAGTATATTTGCCATGAGCTCAATTCTTAAACATTCCTGCAAAGCTCAAAAACAGTTATTTCAGAAAAGCAAAGATCGTCATCTTTACCAGTTATGGCTGTTACCTGTTCCCCTGGTGTTTGACCTTCTTTAGCAAACAGGTGTTTTACCATTTCTCCCAGCTCATCGTAATAATAGGTTTTTCTCATACGGTCATATTTAATGGGAAAGCCCAGCTCTTTCATTTCGGTTAAAACGTCTGTCATGGCTCTTTTGCATAAGCCATTCTTACGGGCAAAATCCTCCAGGTCTCCCGTGGCTTTCCGTTTTATCATATAGTCAATGTATTTTAGGCGTTTTATATGCTTTAAGATGGCCATTGGGTTGTATTATGGGTTAAAAGTGTGCTTATACAGAAAAGAAATATTTCAGATCCGTTACCTGGTGGATGCCTGGCAGCTGATAATACCTGCTTAGCCCATCTGGCTTGACGAATAGTTGCTGCATTTCAACAAGTGTTTGAAATGATCGTGGAAAATAAGTTATGCCCGGTTATTTGAGGCTTAGGCTAACCTGAGTGATACTAAAATAAAAACAATTAAATTAATAAACAAGTAGGTAGCTAACCGGGTTTGAAATAATAAAGAGCTTAATGAACACATCAAAGAGCGGCATAAAACCTCATTCAATTCACCTAAGAAATATTTGTTAACTGTAGTATTGGTATTTATGCAGGCCGTTGTCATTTTTGCCCAATCGGCCGATACTATTGGATCCCCTAAAGTCAAAAAGGTTAAAACCATCCGGCTGAATGCCAAACAATACCGGGTCAAAGGTGAAACGCTTATCCGCCTGTCGGGCGTCAAAGTGATCCCTGTATGTGCGGATACCAGCCTGCTGGGGTATGTGCAGAAAGGCCTTTCATATGATGTGGTTTATGCTGTGCCGGACAAGCCTTATACATCTTTTCTGCAGGATTTTGTGAATGATATGCTCAGGAATGTTTATAAGGAAGATGGCATGCAGATGTTATGGATCATTAAAGACCTGCGCATCAATGAAGGCCAGGGGGGCAACCATCAACCGGCTGGAACCCTTTATCATGAAGTGACGCTGTAGGGGCATTTTTCGAAGACTTAAAGATGCCTGCAGGTATAGTCAATCATAGATCTGAAATTGTGTACATGAAAAAATGAAAGGAACAACGGAACGGTATACGAAAAACAGGGCCTCGCTGCGAGACCCTGTTTACTAAGACGCTTTCTTTGGCGGAAGAGGAGGCGGAGGAGGAGGGACTGGTTTTGTTTTTGTTGACGGAGGAGCTGGCGGTGGTGGCGGAGGAGGAACATGCTTTGCGGATTGCATGCCGGTTGTTTTTACTTTCGGAGGAGTGGCGCTGTTTTTAGCAGGAACCCCTTTCTCCACAACCGGTGGCGGTGGCTTCACCCGCTCCTTTTGCTGCGCATAAAGCGTACTACCGGCGCACAAACATGCGGCCAGCAGCAGATGAGATCTCTGTAGCATAAAAGGTAGTTTGAAAAGAGATGCGTGAGTAGAAATATTCCATAAGAAATAGTTAAAGATTTTTGCACAAGAGTAACACGTGGGTAGCCCTTTAAAAGAGATACCTGTCCATGGGCCGCAAATATTTTAAACCAAATTGAATTAAAATATTTGTATTATACTGGTAGTATGAAATATTATAACACCTTACTGATAGCCTTACTGATAACAGGATATTTGAATGTCTCCGCACAGGATGCACAGCTGCCCACACCATGGACAAACGACGCCATGCAGGCATCTGTTCCGCTGTCAGAATATCCGAGGCCTCAGCTGCAAAGGGATGAATGGATGTGCCTGAACGGGAAATGGGATTACCAGGGTGGTAAAGGGGCGCCTGTTGCCCTTCATCCGCAAGCGCCTGCTTCATTTGAGGGGGTGCATGAAAAAATATTGGTGCCCTATTGTCCTGAATCTTTTTTATCCGGTATCCGGCGGAAACAGGAAATAAATATGTGGTATCAAAGAACATTTGAGCTGCCGGCAGCCTGGAAAGGTAAACAGATCATCCTGCATTTTGGTGCAGTTGACCATAACGCTACGGTGTTCATAAATGGGAAAAAGGCCGGCGCCCACGAAGGAGGGTACGATGCGTTTAATTTCAATATCACCCCGTTTTTAAAAAGTGGTTCAAATACGCTCGTTGTTGCGGCACAGGACCTGAATGACGGGAGAACGCCCTCCGGGAAAAATGGCCCCCGGGGCGATTATACCTTTACTTCCGGAATATGGCAAACCGTGTGGCTGGAGCCGGTAAGCAGCAACTACATAAAAAGCATCCGCTTACTTCCGGATGTTGACGGCCGGCGTTTAAAAGTATTCGTTAACAGTAATGGTGCAAATAAGATAGTAGCAGCGGCTTCCGATGGCCATAAAACCGTTTCCCAGGTAGATGCAGCGGCGGGCTCGTATTTTTATCTGCCCATCGAAAAGCCCGTGTTATGGTCGCCTGATACGCCCTTTCTTTACGATCTTAAACTAACACTTTACAATCCCGATGGCAGTGTTGCAGACGAGGTAAAGAGTTACTTCGGAATGCGGGATATAAAGCTTGGTAAGCTAAACGGTGTTGTGAGGCCGCTTTTGAACGGAAAATTTGTTATGCAGCTGGGATTGCTGGACCAGGGTTACTGGCCGGATGGTGTATTGACCGCGCCAACAGAGGATGCGTTGAAGTTTGATATTTCGTTCACCAAAAAAGCAGGGTACAATCTTATCCGGAAACATATGAAAACCGAACCGCAGCGTTTTTATTACTGGGCTGATAAAATGGGGCTGCTGGTTTGGCAGGATATGCCGGCTACCTGGTACCAGCATGAAGATACAGCGGTCACCCGGAAAGTGTTCCGCCAGGAGCTGAAAGCAATCATCGATGAACATTACAATTCACCCTCCATCATAACCTGGGTGCCCTTTAACGAGAACTGGGGCGCATTCGATGTGAAAGAAATTACCAACTGGGTTAAAGCCTATGATCCCTCCCGGCTGGTGAACGGTAATTCAGGGTTTAATAATAATCCGAGCTATCAAAAGCCTTATGGCGATCCGGGAAACGGGGATTATGTAGATACCCATATTTATGTAGGGCCTTACGGCGCATCTGTACCGGACAATAAACGTGCTGCATCACTGGGCGAATTTGGCGGCGTTGGATTGTTCACCCGCGGGCATATGTGGCCTGTTGAAAATAATGCATATGCTTACGAGCCTACCCAGGCTGCACTTACAGACCGCTACGTTCTTTTAATGGAACAGGTGGAGCAGCTTATGAAATACAAGGGTCTTAGTGTGGCCATTTATACGCAAACAACAGATGTGGAGCATGAAGTGAATGGCGTACTGACTTATGACAGAAAGGTGGAGAAGATGCAGGTGGAGAGGGTGAAAGAGGTTAATGAGGCGGTTATAGATGAAGCCGTGAAAATGAATGCCCGGGAGCATTAACACTCACGAACGTACGTTGTTTATCATCTTAATTCAATTTACCTGTGAAATATCAGCAGGACAACAAAACAACCAACCGCAAATGAGGCCGGTTGTTTTGCTGCCGTTCTGGTTTATGCCTTAAAATCAGTGGATCTGCTGACCTGCTCAAAAGCACCCAGGTCACTTTGAACAGCCTGGAGTTTATTTTGTGCCATGCCAAAGGAATCGGAACCAAGGAAAAGGTGCAACGGGCGCTCTTTCATTTCCGCTACCCTGATTAAAGCAGCAGCGGCTTTTTCCGGGTCGCCTGGTTGGTTGCCGATGATCTGGTCGTTATGAATAACTTCAAGCTCCCTGGCCTCTTTATAGTCTGCAATGGGATGTGCCGCTGTGCGCAGTGATCCCTGCAGCAGGAAATTGGTTTTAAAATAGCCGGGGTATACAATGGTAGCTGAGATGCCCATTGATTTGGTTTCTGCGGAAAGCGCTTCAGTGAATCCTGCTACCGCAAACTTTGTCGCATTATAAATGCCCCAACCGGGAAATGTGCCCAGGAAACCCGCTATGGATGAAATATTGAAGAACGCGCCCGCTCTTTTTTTCCGGAATACAGGCATCACATTGCGGATAACGTTCAGGGAGCCGAATACGTTTACATCAAAGTTTTTGCGGGCTTCTTCGTCGGTGAGCTCTTCGAGGGTTCCCAGCTGGCCGTAGCCGGCGTTATTCACTACTACGTCGATGGTGCCGAGTTTGGCAATAATATCCGAAACCGCCTTACCAACACTTGCATTATCGGTTAAATCCACCTGGAGCGGGAGAAAATCGCTGCTGTCATTACCTGCTTCGCGGCGCAGCGCTTCAGCGTCTCTTGATGTAGCGGCTACTTTGTAGCCTTCTGTCAGCAGGCGTTTAACGAGTGACAATCCTAATCCTTTGGAGGCTCCGGTAACGAACCATACTTTTTGTGTGCTCATTTTGTGATCATTTTTATTTGATACAAAGTTGAGCCTATTCCGACTGGCAGTGTTTATCTGAACAGCAGGGTATTTTGCGAATTTCAAAGATGGGAAAGAGGCAAGGCCGATTTACGGAACGCAGAGGGTGAGACATTTTCTTTTTTTCTGAAAAAAGATGTGAACGCAGCCTGACCGGAGAAACCCAGCCCGTCGCTGATCTCGTTGATACCCCAGTCAGTTTGCACCAGCAGGGACTTGGCTTCGTGCAGCAAACGGTCCTGGATATGTTCGCGGAGCGTTTTACCGGTATGGTTTCGCACCAGGGAATTGAGGTAGTTGGGATGAACATGCAGCTGGTCTGCAAATTCCGTTGCTGTTTTCAGCTTAACCATGGCGTTCCTGTCCTGCACCTGGAAGGAAGACTCCAGCAGCGACAGGAAGCGGTAGATATGACCAAAGCCTTCCGTTACAGCGGTCCGGGCCAGGTTCTTTCCCGCCCGCTGGCTTTCCAGCAGCAGGAGCTGCAGCTGCAACAGTATCGCCTGTTTTTTGTCCTCATTATTACCGCGGTCTTCGCGGTACATGTGCTCATAATAGCCGTTGATCGCAAGTGATTGGGCCTGCGTTAACTGGATGACGGCCTTGTCTGTTTCAAAAAAAGGGTATTGCCGCAGCAGGTTCAGGACATGCTCCGCATCCCGGTCGAAATAGGAGGGATGGACGAGGCAAAAGTGGCCGCCGGTTTCGGCGGAGGTCGTCTGCCATGACATGATCTCATCCGGGTGAAGAAATGCGATCTGGCCCGGCCCCATTTCATATTTGTGCAGGCCAATGGTCAGTATTCCCGTACCGGCGGTCATATGGAAGATCTTATAGAACTGGCGGCGATGCGGCGATATGTAATCCTTCACAGGGTACTGATCGCGGTTCTCTATCACAAAATAACGCGAGTTGACCGGATAATGCTCCACATGCTGCAATGGTGTCTTGTAACCTTCGGCTGCAAAGGTTTCCAGCTCCATCCTGGGAATCGAAGAATTGTCCATAATAGTATAATGGCTTTACTGCGGGATAAGTGCCTTGCTAAAGTTACATAAAACCTTGGGGAATTTGGGCGTAGGGGTGCGCCTCTATGCATATCACCCGTTAAAAGCCTGCCGGAATGCTGCAGGTGTGAGGTTGGTTTTGATCTTAAACAGCCTGCTGAATGACTGCGGATGTTCAAAACCTAACTGGTAAGCTACTTCACTAACGGTCAGATTGGTGCCTGACAGCAGCTCTTTTGATCTTTCGATCAGCTTTTGATGGATATGCTGTTGTGCGTTAGAGCCGGTTAGCAGGCGTAGCATGTCGCTTAAATAATTGGGCGTGTAGTTCAATTGCTCCGCCAGGTATTGTACTGTCGGAACACCCAGATGGAGTGGCTTATCAGCTTCGAAGTAACTGTTGAGCAGCTCCTCCAGTTGCGGCAGGAGGTGTCCGGTAGCTGCTTGCCGCGTTATAAACTGTCGTTTGTAAAAGCGTTTGGCGTAGCTCAATAGCAGTTCAACCTGTGCGATGATCACCTCCTGGCTAAGTTCATCGATCCGGCTATGTAATTCTTCGCCGATGATGCGGTAGATCGAAAGCATAGTTGCTTTTTCCTGCTCGGAAAGATGCAGGGCTTCGCTGCTCGCATAGGAGAAAAAGCCATACTGCCTTATCTTTTTGGCCAGAGGATAGCCCTGCAGAAAGTCGGGGTGAATGATGAGAGAGTAGCCCTCATTGCCGGCATAATCGGATGTACTGCCTACAACCTGGTTGGGAGCCGTGAATAAAATGCTTCCCTCGTCAAAATCATAATAGCCTTGTCCGTATTTGAATTTGCCGGCCAGCCTGGTAATGAGCGTGACCTTGTAAAAACCGTTTATATAGCTGTGGGGGAGACGGCCCAGGTTCACCTGGCCCCCGGTCATATCGAGTAAACTGATCAGCGGGTGAACAGGCCCTGGTATGCCCAGTATCCTGTGCACTTCAGGGATGGATCCCAGTTTCATGATCTTTGGCGCTTCACTTTTCATACCTAAAGATAATAACTATGACCGGCGGCTGTTGCAGTCGCCGGTCATGAATAAATAAGATAATACTCCAGTCGGGAAGATGGCTGTTTTACCAGGGGAGCGGTCCGTCCGGGCCGGTAAAGCCGGCAGTTGGACCATCGGTTTCCAATGCCACGCGTATCGGTTCACGGGAACCTACCTCCAGGCTGTCCGTGCCCTGGAAATTGTTCAGTGCGGTCGCCGTAAAACCGGGGCTGGTTGCATTGACCTTAATGTTTTCCTTTTCCAGTTCCAAAGCGAAGGCCAGCGTCACTGCATTAAGGGCCGTTTTCGATGCTGCATACACAACACCAAAATGTTCTCTTGCCCAGCAGTTGGGATCACTTATCCAGGTAAGTGAGCCAAGGCCGCTGGATACATTTACGATACGGGCAGCTGATGACTTCCTGAGCAAAGGCAGCATAGCCTGGGTAACGGCAATAACGCCGAATACATTTGTTTCCCAAACAGCCCGGATCTCATCCAGCGATGCGATGCTGGGGCGGCTGTCTGCCATTACTTCTTCCAGGGTACGGCCTGGTTTGCCGGCGTGTGATATACCTGCATTGTTTACCAGGAGGTCGAGGCGCCCCTGTTCTTTTTCGATATACGCTGCAGCGCTGCTGACGGTTGATTGCTGGGTAACATCCAGGTGAATGGCATGCGCACCAGCGCCGATCTCGCGGGCAGCCTTTTCCCCGTTAGCCAGGTTACGCGATCCTACATATACAATATAGCCGTTGGCTGCGAGCGCTTTAGCGATTTGATTGCCTACACCCTGGTTGGCGCCGGTGACCAGTGCTACAGGATGGTTGTTTGCTGATTCCATGTGTTTTTGCTTTTGTTTTTTGAATAAGCAAAGCTCCACCATCACCAGCTAACCAGGCTAACCGAATCAAGGACATTTGTAACCAAACCGGAAACGGGAGGCAGCCCGGATATCGCACATAAAAAAAATAAATGCTTACGCTGCTGACATACTGTTGTCGCAACCCAGATCCATTTTTGCGTGGATAATTCCTGTACGGTCAGCGTACAGGTCATTGTGGATCTTTTTAACTATTTAAAAATCAATCATGCATCTTCTCTCCGTAAGGATCATTACCGCCGACATCCAGCGCTTAACAGCATTTTATGCCCATATCACCGGCACACCGCTCACTTTTTACACGCCCGAGTTTGCTGAGCTGCAGACGAAGGTGGCAACTTTAGCCATAGGCAGCACGAAAACCTTACAGGCTTTTGGCGGCGACGAGGTTGCCAAAGCCGCTGAAAACAAAACAGCCATTATCGAATTTAAGGTAGCTGATGTTGACCGCGATTATGAAAGACTGGCTGAATTCCTGCAGCCATATA
>NZ_DATCRD010000348.1:0-13288 GCF_036569185.1 Chitinophaga sp. | reverse complement strand
GTGCAGGACCCTCATAATGTGTCGGCGGTGATGCGCACATGCGATGCCGTGGGCATACAGGATATTTATATTATCACCTCAAAAGCGCCGCGGAGAAAGAACTGGGGCCACAGGAGCAGCAGCAGCGCCAAGCAGTGGCTTACCATACATGATTTTGATAACGCAGCAGATTGTTTTGCTGCGTTGCGTAAACGATACGATAAAATACTCACCACTCATCTTGCCGCAGATGCGGTAAGTCTTTACGATATTGATTTCAGCGGTTCTGTAGCGCTGGTGTTCGGGAACGAGCAGAATGGCGTAAGTGATGCTGCCAGGGCGATGGCCGATGGTAATTTTATTATTCCGCAGATGGGTATTATCCGGTCGCTGAATATCTCCGTGGCTTGTGCCGTGAGCATTTATGAGGCTATGCGCCAGAAAACCATTGCAGGGCATTATAAGCAGCAAAGCCTGCCTGAAGAGCAATACCAGTCCCTGTTAAGTGAATGGGGATTCAGGGCGGAGGACCTGGAAACAGAAAATTAACCGTTTCTTATTATGGCAGTTGAAGGAACACTTTTCGGGGTTGAACCACCATTGTCGGATATTGTGAAGCATTTTTATGTGATCCAATCCGCCGGGGATGCCGCAACTACTGTGGCGCATCTCTCTCCCAATTATGAAATGATGTTGCTGTTCAATTTTGGCGCCCCTGTAAGGTGCTCTTTTGCGGCTGCGGCACTGGGAAGTATACAGGTGGAGAAAGTGGCTGTTTTGGGCCCTTTAAGGAAGATGTTGAACTATGAGTTGCTGCCGGGGGTGGATCTGCTGGCCGTGGTATTTAACCTGGATGGTTTTTACCGGCTGTACCAGGCGCCGGTAGATGAGCTGGATGGAGAAGATCTGCATGATCCTGGTGATATGCAGGAGCTGTGGGAAGTATTGAAAAGATGTGATTCTTCAGCCGAAAGAGTAGACCTGTTAAAGGATTATATTTCTACCACTGCACATGCTGCAGAAGAAGGGGCGCAACCGCTGCTGAATGGCGCTGATTATTTTAATGATCCGATGATACAGCCGGCCAAAGCCATTGCGGCAGATGCGGCATTGTCTGAACGTACAGTACAACTGCGGTTTAAGAAATATGTTGGATACTCCCCTAAAGAAATGTTGCGGTTTCTTCGCTTCAAGCAGGTGATCAGCAGTATAGAAAATAACACGGCCGCTTCTATCGACTGGTTTGATCTTATCCACGATTTCGGTTATCATGACCAGAGCCATTTGATCAAGGATTTTCAACATTACCTGGGTACTTCCCCTGAAATATTTATCAGGCAGATAGCGGGTAAGGAATTTTGTACCACGAAGCCGGGGAGGAGGTATTAAAAAGGATGGTATCGCATTTTGCGATACCATCCTTTTTAATACACAAAAAAAATCCCTGGCCGTTTTGGCCAGGGATCCGCATTTATACTTACATAAACCCTTATGCACTGCAGGTAACGCAACCTTCTTCCATAGTGCAAACAGCACCCACCACAATCTCTTCTTCTGCATTGCCGCCGGTAGCAACTACTGGCTGGATTTGCTGGCCGCCTTGTTTTTCTACGGTAAACTGAACGGCCTGTGCAGCAGCCTGGGTACGCAGGTAGTACATACCGGTTTTCAGTCCTTTCTTCCAGGCGTAGAAGTGCATGGAGGTAAGTTTGCCGGTAGTTGGCGTGTCAACGAACAGGTTCAGTGATTGCGACTGGCAGATGAACGCGCCGCGGTCTGCCGCCATATCAATGAGGTTACGTTGTTTGATTTCCCAAACTGTTTTGTACAGTTCTTTAATATTGGCAGGTATTTCAGCAATGTTCTGGATAGAGCCATTGTGTGAAATAATCTTTGTTTTCATGTCATTATCCCACAGTCCCAGTTCTACCAGGTCTTTCAGCAGGTGTTTGTTTACCACTACAAATTCTCCACTCAGTACACGGCGGGTGTAGATGTTGGAAGTGTATGGCTCAAAGCACTCGTTATTACCGAGGATCTGTGAAGTGGACGCAGTAGGCATCGGCGCCAGCAACAGGGAATTGCGGATACCATCTTTTATGATAGATTGCTTCAGGCTGTCCCAATCCCAGCGTGCGGAAGGTTTTACATCCCACATATCAAACTGGAGGATGCCTTTGGAGGCAGGGGAGCCCGGGAAGCTTTCGTAAGCGCCTTCTTTTTTAGCGAGATCGTTGGAAGCGCTCAAACCTGCGAAGTAAATGGTTTCAAATATTTCGCTGTTCAGTTTTTTGGCTTCATCGCTTTCAAACGGATAACGCATCAGGATAAACGCATCAGCAAGACCCTGTACACCCAGTCCTACAGGGCGGTGGCGCAGGTTGCTGCGTCTTGCCTCTTCGATAGGGTAGTAGTTGTTATCGATGATCTTATTGAGGTTCAGGGTAGCCTGGTAAGTTACTTCGTATAATTTCTGGTGGTCAAATTTACCATCAATTACAAAGCGTGGCAGCGCCAGGGAAGCCAGGTTACAAACGGCTACTTCATCAGCATCGGTATATTCGATGATTTCAGTGCACAGGTTGGAACTCTTGATGGTACCCAGGTTCTGCTGGTTGGATTTGCGGTTGGCGGCGTCTTTATACAGCAGGTAAGGGTTACCGGTTTCGATCTGCGCATCGAGGATGGCAAACCAGAGGTCCTGTGCCTTTACTGTTTTACGGGCGCGTCCTTCTTTTTCGTACTGTTCGTACAGGGTTTCAAATTTTTCACCCCAGCAATCGTGCAGTCCCGGTGCTTCATGAGGGCAGAACAATGACCAGTCGCCATTGGATTCCACGCGTTTCATGAACAGGTCTGGCATCCAGAGGGCGTAGAACAGGTCGCGGGCGCGCATTTCTTCTTTACCGTGGTTCTTACGCAGATCCAGGAATTCAAAGATATCGGCATGCCAAGGTTCCAGGTAAATAGCGAAGGCGCCTTTACGTTTACCACCGCCCTGGTCTACATAACGCGCGGTATCATTGAATACGCGCAGCATTGGGATGATACCGTTGGAGGTACCGTTGGTGCCGCTGATATAAGATCCTGTAGCGCGGATATTATGAATGCTTAAACCGATACCGCCGGCGCTCTGTGAAATCTTCGCGGTTTGTTTCAGGGTATCGTAAATGCCTTCGATGCTGTCGTCCTGCATGGTGAGCAGGAAGCAGGATGACATCTGTGGTTTTGGCGTACCTGCGTTGAACAGGGTAGGTGTGGCGTGTGTGAACCAGCGCTCGCTCATCAGGTTATATGTTTTGATGGCGGAGTCGATATCTTCTTTATGAATACCAACGGCTACACGCATCAGCATATGCTGGGGGCGTTCCTGTACTTTACCGTCTGTTTTCAGCAGGTAAGAGCGTTCCAGGGTTTTAAAGCCGAAGTAGTCAAATGCAAAGTCGCGGTCGTAGATGATACTGGAATCCAGGATCTCTGCATTTTTCCGGATGATTTCCCATACGTCGTCAGACAACAGTGCTGCTGGTTTGCCGGTTTTGGGATCAATGTATTCATACAGTTTCTTCATCGTTTTGGAAAACGACTTGATGGTATTCTTATGCAGATTGCTTACTGCGATGCGCGACGCCAGCAGTGCATAATCCGGGTGTTTGGTGGTGAGGGATGCGGCTGTTTCTGCAGCCAGGTTGTCGAGTTCGCTGGTGGTTACCCCATCATACAAACCTTGTATTACTTTTTTCGCTACGTCGATGGCATCTACGTATTCAGTATTGAAACCATAGCATAGCTTCTCAATGCGCGCAGTGATCTTGTCAAACTTCACTGCTTCTTTCCTTCCATCTCTTTTGATTACGAACATGGGTTTGTGAATTTAAGAGGTTAGTAATTCAAAATGTTTTTAAAAATCTTCTTCCAGGCTGAATGTCTGTGATTCCTTAGTACCACCCATTACGCCGGATTTCTGGTAATCGCCCACACGTTTTTCAAAGAAGTTGGTCTTACCCTGTAAGGAAATCATTTCCATGAAATCGAAAGGATTAGACGCATTAAATATCTTGGTATAGCCCAGTTCCGCGATCCATCTGTCGGCTACAAATTCAATGTATTGCGACATCAGTTCAGCGTTCATACCGATCAGTCCAACCGGCAGGGCTTCTGTAATAAATTCTTTTTCATAGGTGACTGCATCACGGATGATCTTATGTACCTGTTCTTCGCTCAGCTTATTTTCCAGCATGCTGTACAGCAGGCAGGCAAATTCGCAGTGCAGGCCTTCGTCGCGGCTGATCAGTTCGTTAGAGAAGGTCAGTCCCGGCATCAGGCCTCTTTTCTTCAGCCAGAAGATAGAGCAGAAGCTGCCGCTGAAGAAGATCCCTTCTACCGCAGCGAAAGCTACCAGGCGTTCAGCGAAGGTGCCGTTCTCGATCCAGCGTAAAGCCCATTCTGCTTTTTTCTTTACTGCAGGCACGGTATCGATCGCATGGAACAGGCGGTCTTTTTCCGCGGGGTCTTTTACGTAGGTGTCAATCAGCAATGCATATGTTTCAGAGTGGATGTTTTCCATCATGATCTGGAAGCCGTAAAAGCAACGGGCTTCCGGGATCTGCACTTCACTCATAAAGTTTACAGCCAGGTTTTCATTAACGATCCCGTCGCTGGCGGCGAAAAATGCCAGTACATGGGAAATGAAATGACGTTCTCCATCATTCAGGCCTGCCCAATCCTTAAGGTCGCTGCTTAAATCTATTTCTTCTGCTGTCCAGAAACTCGCTTCATGTTTTTTGTATTGCTCCCAGATTTTCGGGTATTTGATCGGCAATAGCACAAAACGGTCCTTGTTCTCTTTTAAAAGAATTTCATTCTCGTTACTCATCTTTAATTATTTTATGGGTACTGTCGAAGGTTTTTGGTTTTTCTTCCTGGGGTCAGCATTACTGAAATCTCACTGTCCTGTTTCCCTCAAATCATATTTCAACATCACCGTTTCCTAAAATCCATACGCTCAGGATTACAAATGTAAGCATCCCGCTTAGCCAGCATAATATTAGTTACTAACAGGTGTGGAAAAGAAATGGGAGCTTAATAAAACCATAGTGGCATAGCGTGTTTCACGGGTTTTGCACCTTGTGCATATGCGATATCCTTTGTATATGAAAGGGCTACTGCAAAAATCTGGCTTATATGATTATTTTTTTAACTGTTACGGCTAAATGAATGATGATCAGTAGAAAAATGTGCCAGGAAAATTTTTGTTAAAAAGATGGCCTTCCGTAGATATATATGCGTTAATTTTTCATATTTACACTTTTAAGCATTTTCATATGTCCGAACCGGTTATAACCCTGCATGCAGTAAAGAAAAATTACCAGGAAGTACCTATCCTGGATATTGCCCGGCTGGAGCTGCCTGCCGGTATCTATTGGCTGCAGGGGGAGAACGGCGCCGGTAAAACCACCTGTATGAAGGTGATGGCAGGCCTGATCCCCTTTAAAGGGGAGATCCTGCTCCAGGGAAAGGTGAGCAGCCGGCACCACCCGGTACAGTTCCGCCGCCTGATCAACTACGCGGAAGCGGAGCCGCTTTACCCGTCGTTCCTCACCGGCCGCGATCTGCTGCAGCTTTATCTCAATACCAAAGGCGGCAACCCTGAGGATATACAGGCCATCAGTGAAAAACTGGGTGTGCATATCTTTGTGAATAACCCGGTAAGCAGCTATTCCAGCGGGATGCTGAAGAAATTGTCCCTGCTGCTGGCCTTTACCGGTACCCCGGCCCTCATCCTGCTGGACGAGCCCCTGATCACCATAGATACCCGCGCACTGGCGGTTTTATACGACCTGATCCGGGAATACAGCGCCAAAGGCGTTTCTTTTTGTATCACTTCCCACCAGCCGCTGGATGCGGAAGAATTAACGGTAACGGGCACACTGAAAGTAGCTCATAAAAACATTACGCTCAGCTGATATGCGTACCACCTCCGCGATACTTGGCAAAATATTTACACAACGGTTCTATATTCAGAATACAGGCTTCTTCCTGGTACTGTTTTACCTCCTTTTCGGGGTAGTGAACGGCGCCAACCTCCTGGCTTATCACAAAGGGCTGATGCTCGGCTTCCTGGGCAACTATACCTTCCTGTTCCTGGTGCTGCTGCTGTGGACTTCCTACGCGCTCAAATGCGTGGGCTTTATGCTGAAAACATTCCAGCTGCAGGGATATGATTTCCTGTATCCCACCATGGGAAGTATCGATAAATCTGCCCGCCGCATGATATGGCTGCGACTTCATACAGCCATCTATATGCCGGTACTGGTATATGTAGCCATTACACTGGTAGTAGCCATCCGGCAGGGATATTATGCGCAGGCCGCCATCATCACTGTTATAAACATCGCTAACTGCATATGGCCGTTAACGTTATATGAAAGAAAACTGGAACAACCTGATGTGATCTTTTTTACCGGGCACCTGCAGCGGTGGCTTAACCGGCATTTTACAAAACCGCCGGTATTGTTTTTCCTGTATGAACTGTTTACCAACTTTCCCCGCCGCATTGTGAGCACCAAGCTGGTATCTGCCGGCGTGTTGTGGCTTACTTTCCTGATTATGACAAGGGGAGATTATTTTGACCTGCGCGGGCTGCAGCTGGGCGTGATGATCAGCGTGCTTACGCATATGCAGCTGATGGTGCATCACCGCGCATTTGATGATACCTATCTCAATTTTATGGAGAACCTTCCCGTTAGTTTGTTCTCCCACTATATGCGGCTGATGGGCGTGTATGTAATTACTTTTTTACCGGAGATGATCATCATCAGCGTTAACGCATATACGAAAACAACGCCATGGGGGCTGATAACGGTTTTCTGCACGGCATTGTCATTACTGATCCTGTTCCGTACCATGCTGTTTTTCCCGAAAATGAACCCGGAGGTGCATGTACGTTATACCATGCTTACTTCTTTCATTGTACTGTTCATGGTGCTTGGTCATTATGAATGGCCGGCTGTACTGCTGTTGCAGACAGCGTCGGCCATCATCTTCTTTACAAAATACCGTACTTATGAACCTTATATAGAAGCAGGTTCATGACCCATTTTATCACTCAGCCGTGCCAGTGATTGCAGCAGCAGCGGCAGTTGTTTAATCAGGAACTCATCGGTAAGGTTACCGTTTTCGTCAAACTTATGCTGGGCGTTGCTGATCATGATCTCCGGCTTATTGATCACAAATGCGTTCAGGAATACCATTACCTGGCGTAAATGATATTGCATTCTTGCTGTACCGATCTGCCCCTGTGATGCGCCCACAATAGCCACCGCTTTTTCACTGAATGGTTTGTCCGGGTGCCTGGAAACCACGTCTATAGCGTTTTTCAGCGCGCCGGGTATGGAGTAGTTGTACTCCGGTGAAACGATGATCACGCCATCGGATTCCTTTATCTTATGCACCAGCGGCACCACTTCTTCCGGCAATTGCTCTGTATGCAGATCGGCGTTATACATCGGGATCTTATCAAAGAATACCTGTTCAACGGTAATGTTGGAAGGCGCCAGCTGTTGCAGCGCTTTCAGGGCCATGGTGTTGTAGGAACCCTTCCGTAAACTGCCGGAGAGGGCAACAAAATGATAGTGTTTTTCGGCAGACATATGCTCGTATTTTTATTTAAATGCGTTTCTCTTTATTCACAAATTTCCGGTGGATCACTTCCTGTACCGGTATACCTTCTATCTTACTTTCCAGCCAGGAAATAATATCCAGGTAAAGGAAGGAACGGCGTTCATACGGATCTTCTGAAATCTGTTCCAGCCGGTCTTTCAGGTCCACAAAGGCATTACGCAATGCTTTGGGATTGGCATAAATATAACGGCGGAGGAATTTCATGATCTCTTCCATCACCAGACCAAGATCCTTGTGTTTTGAAATGAAATGGTAAACAGATTTGATCAGGTATTCTACCAGACTGTAATTCTCCAGTTCATAATGCGCAATGAGGTGCAGGATACGGGCAAAGCACTGGATATCTGCCCGGAGGTTGCCGATCTTTAAGTTGATGATCTTATTAAGATAAACGATGGCTTTATTGTTATCGCCGCTACCAAAATATAAACAGGCAATCTTATAATAGAACACCAGCACGCGGTGCTGGTCTATTTTCAGGGTATGCCTGCTGATCTCTGTTTCCAGTTCGGGCACCATGGCCAAACCCTGGCTGAACGTGCCTTCCAGGAAATAACGGTTTATTTTCGCGGTATACAGGTATACAAACGCTGAAGTGCGGGTGTTTTCGTGGAAGTTATCCTGGTTATCGCGGATAAACTCTTCCAGGTCAGTCAGTGCCGCCTTGAACTTTTCAAAATTGGAAGTGTAAAAATGCGCCGTGAGCAGGTTATGCTGCGCCTTAATATACAGGTCCATATCTGTTTGCTGCAGCGAAGGGTATTTGCGGAACAGGTCCACCCATTTCTGCGTATAGCGGTAATACATCACGAAGTCCTGCAAAATATAGTAGTACCAGCTCGATGCCTGGTACATATACACTTTTTCGTAAAAGCTCATGTGCGCATGTTGCAGCGCCGGCAACTGGCTTTCAAAAAAGGACTTCACCATTTCAGCGTCGCGCTCGTTACGCGCATGGCCCAGCTTCAGGTACAGGCCATACATCCGCAGGGAAAGGGTAGAGAGCCGGCTGATATTGGTAAGCTGCTGCTCAATTTGCCTGGACTCCGCACTCAGCACCTCCGCCCTGTTTTCCAGGCTCCGGGTGATATGGCGGGACTCAATCAGTTTTTCGAACTCAACAATTTCATAGGTGAGCATTACCTCCTCCTGTTCCAGCGCCATGGTTTTGGCTTTGGCCAGTATTTTCAGGCTCTGGTTATACAGTCCTTTATTATAGAGCACCCGCGCATGATCCAGTTGCTCGCGCAGGTCGATCAGGGGGTCTTTTTGTTTGTATAATTGCCGCAGGCTGGACAACAGGTGTTTGTAAAGATGTGCTTTTACGTTAGACAGCTGCTGCTTTTTGATATCGGTTATTTTCTTCAGGATCTGCTCTTCATCGTAGTCCTTCATTTTGTCCAGCGTATTGAACAGCTGGATAAAAAGTACGTCCTCTTTGGTGTTGTTTTTATTGAACGCCAGCTGAAAATTGCGTTTTTCTGCTTTTGTTAAGGTTTTTATTAATATGAATAATGCATCACTTTGACTGTTGGGCATCGTTATTAAAATCTTATAAATAATTGATAAACAGTGTATTAGTGTATATCGGTCGTGTTTAAAGGTTGTAATTAAAGCAAATTTAGCGATATGGCAATTAATTAATGACCATTAGATTTGAAGGTATAAACAATTATAAAAGGAAGCAAAAGGATGGGAAAAACGTTATTTGATAAAATCTGGGACAGCCACATCGTGGTGAGCAAGCCGGGGCATCCCGATGCCGTGTACATCAACACGCACTTTATTCATGAGGTAACAAGCCCCCAGGCATTTGACGGGCTCCGTAAGCGCGGTATCCCCGTGTTCCGCCCGGCTAAAACCCGTGCTACCGCCGATCACAACGTACCTACCCTGCACCAGGACCAGCCCATTAAAGAAGCATTGAGTCGCCACCAGGTGGAAATGCTCACTAAAAATACTGCCGAGTTTGGCGTGGAGTTGTATGGACTGGGCCACCGGTTCCAGGGCATTGTACATGTAATAGGACCTGAACTGGGCATTACTCTCCCGGGTATGACCATCGTTTGCGGCGACAGCCACACCAGTACCCACGGTGCTTTTGGCGCGGTTGCCTTTGGTATCGGTACCTCCGAAGTGGAACAGGTGCTGGCCACCCAGTGCATATTACAATACAAGCCCAGGCGGATGAAGATCGAAGTAAATGGCAAACTGGGCAAGGGCGTACTTTCCAAAGACATCATTCTTTATATCATCTCCAAAATATCCGCCTCCGGCGCTACCGGTTACTTCGTGGAGTATGCAGGGGAAGCGATCCGCAGCCTTAGCATGGAAGCCCGTATGACCATCTGTAATATGAGTATTGAGATGGGCGCCCGCGGTGGACTGATCGCTCCCGACGAAATCACTTTCGATTATATCAAAGGCCGCGAATTTGCACCCAAGGGAGCGGACTGGGACAAATCCCTGGAATACTGGAAAACCCTGTATTCCGACAACGACGCCGAATTTGACAAGGTGCTCAGCTTCGATGCCGCCGATATAGAACCGCAGATCACTTATGGCACCAATCCCGGTATGGGCATGGGCGTTACCCGCCACATCCCGGCCCTGGAGCAGCTCGACGAAAAAGAAAGACCTTCTTTCAAAAAGTCACTGGAATATATGGACCTGCAACCCGGTGCTGAACTGCTGGGTAAAAAAGTGGATTATGTATTCATTGGCAGCTGTACCAATTCCCGCATTGAAGATTTACGCCTGGTAGCAGATTTTGTGAAAGGCAAACATAAAGCAGACGATGTAGTGGTATGGATCGTGCCCGGTTCCAAACAGGTAGAAGCCCAGGCCATGGAAGAAGGCATCGACAAAATATTTGCAGAAGCAGGTTTCCAGCTGCGTGAACCTGGTTGCTCCGCCTGCCTGGCTATGAATGAAGACAAGGTGCCTGCAGGTATGTACTGCATTTCTACCTCCAACCGTAACTTTGAAGGCCGCCAGGGCCCTAATGCCCGGACCTTCCTGGCCAGCCCGCTCACTGCGGCAGCCGCAGCGATTACAGGTAAGGTAACAGATGTAAGACAATTAATATAAGGAGAGCATAATAAAGCCGAAAGCTATGGATCAATGGAACGCGGATTTATACAAGGAAAAACACGCCTTTGTGTTTGAATACGGCAACAGCCTGATCGACTGGTTACAGCCGCAATCCGGGGAAAATATCCTGGACCTGGGCTGTGGTACAGGAGAGCTTACCGCGCAACTGGCGCAAAAAGGCGCCACTGTAACCGGGATAGACGCTTCCGCCGCCATGATAGAAAGCGCCCGCGCGCACTTCCCGGGTATTACCTTTGAAGTGGCCGATGCTACTACGTTTTCCCTGCCACAACAGTTCGACGGGATCTTCTCCAATGCTACCCTTCACTGGGTACGCGAAAAGGAAAAAGCCATCAGCCGGATGTATGCACACCTGAAGAAAGGCGGACGGCTGGTAATTGAAATGGGAGGCCAGGGCAATGTGCAGCAGATCCTTACTTACCTGGAAAAGGCCATGCAGCAACGGGGCTATACCTACGAACCGTTCTGGTATTTCCCTTCCCCGGCGGCATACGCTACTCTCCTGGAAAAGGAAGGCTTTAAAATAGACAGGGTGCACTTTTTTGACCGCCCGTCTAAACTGGTGAACCCGGAAACAGGCATCATCGACTGGCTGGAAATGTTTGGCGCCCACTTTTTTGCCGGGGTACCAGAGAAAGATAAAAACGCCATCCTGCAGCAGGTGCAGCATGAACTGGCGCCGCACCTGATGAAGAACGGCGAATTGTATGCAGATTATGTGCGCCTGAGAGTGGCCGCCACAAAAATTTAAACTGGAAAATCAACATGAGTAAAATATTTCAACACCTCGTTTCGGCTGCGGTACCTGTACCCATTGAAAATATAGATACAGACCAGATCATCCCGGCGCGCTTCCTGAAAGCTACTACCCGCGAGGGCTTTGGGGAGAACCTGTTCCGCGACTGGCGCTATAACGCCGATAATACACCGAAGGCTGATTTTGTAATGAATAATCCCATTTACGGCGGCCAGATCCTGGTAGGCGGTAAAAACTTTGGTTGCGGTTCTTCCCGGGAGCACGCTGCATGGGCCATTGCAGATGCCGGCTTTAAAGTAGTGGTAAGCAGCTTCTTTGCAGATATCTTCAAAAATAACGCCCTTAATACGTTTATTTTGCCCATCCAGGTGTCAGATGGCTTCCTGGACCGTATCTTTAAGGCCATTGAAGCCGATCCTAAAGCGCAGCTGGAAGTGGACCTGGAAAACCAGTTCATAAAAATTGTCAGCACCGGCGAAAAGGAAAGCTTCGATATTAACCAGTACAAAAAAACATGCCTGCTCAACGGGTACGATGATATCGATTACCTGCTGAGCCTCCGTAAGGAAATAGAACAATACGAATCCACAAGAACATATAATTTCTAACCATCAAAAAGCTAAATACTAAAAGCTAAAAACAGATATGGGCGTTGAGAAGAAAATACTAGTTATACCCGGAGATGGGATCGGACAGGAAGTGACGGCATGGGGACAAAAAGTGCTGACAACGATAGCCAAAAATTATCATCACACTTTCACCTTTGAAGAAGGTATTATGGGCCACGTAGCCATTGAAGCCACCGGAGATCCGCTGCCTGAAGAAACACTGCAGAAAGCAAGGAACTCTGATGCTATCCTGTTCGGCGCTATCGGTCATGCTAAATATGATAACGATCCTACCCTGAAAGTACGGCCAGAACAAGGTTTGCTGAAGATCAGGAAAGAACTGGGATTGTATGCAAATCTCCGCCCGATAAAGTTATTTGATGAACTGCTGGAAGCATCCAGCATTAAACCTGAAATACTCCGTGGTTCCGATATCCTCTTTTTCCGCGAGCTTACCGGTGATGTATATTTCGGTGAAAAGGTAAGGACTGCCGACCGTAACACGGCTTCCGACCTGATGATCTATCATCGTTATGAAGTGGAGCGTATTGCCCGTAAAGCATATGAAGCTGCACGCACCCGCCGCAAAAAGCTTTGCTCTGTGGATAAAGCAAACGTACTGGAAGCAAGCCGCCTGTGGAGGGAAGTAATACAGGAAGTAGCAAAAGAATATCCTGATGTGGAAACAGAACATATGTTCATCGACAATGCCGCCATGCAGCTCATCAAAGATCCAAAACGCTTTGATGTGGTGGTTACCGGTAACCTGTTCGGCGACATCCTTACCGATGAAGCATCGCAGATAGCCGGTTCAATGGGTATGCTGGCCTCTGCCTCCGTTGGCGACAGCACCGGTTTTTATGAGCCTATCCACGGATCTGCGCATGATATTGCCGGCAAGGGCATTGCCAATCCGCTGGCTTCTATTTTATCTGCCGCTCTTATGCTGGATATTTCCTTTGGCCTGAAAACAGAATCACAACGCGTGATCAAGGCAGTGGAAGCTACGCTCAGACAAGGCTTCAGAACTATGGATATCGCCAATAAACATACCGTGAACGATTGCATTATGGGCACCGACGCTATGGGCGCCAAAGTATTAGAGAATCTGAATTAATCATTCAATAAAATTATTACACTATCATGG
>NZ_DATCRD010000347.1:0-8352 GCF_036569185.1 Chitinophaga sp. | reverse complement strand
ATTGATATCGATGGTGATGGTTACTTTTTGATGTTGAGTGATAAGTTTTTCTATGAAGCTGATGCGTGTAGCCACTACCGTGACTTCCAGGTGTGTGCCGGCCCCCTGCGGCGGTAATGATTGCGCAGGAATTATTAGTCGCCCGTTTTGCATAACCGGTTGCACGGAGAAGAATTTCTCCACGCCGGTATGCCTGTTCAGCCGGAATCCTTCCAGGTGTTTGACCTGGATCAGCGTTTTGTTCAGGCGGTTCACAAGGGAGCCGTCGTAGTGAAGATCCAGCTGCGGCATTATTGCCTGCCGGATCAGTTTGCCCTTCCTGCTGGCGATCCCGAAGTTGCGGGATGCCTGGCGGGTGGCGGATGTTTGTTTGACCGTTAGCGGCATGGAACGAACAAAGTAGTTTCCATTTCGCTGGTAGCCGATCATATTACCCAATTTACCAGTGAATTGGAATAACCCAGTTTGTTTAGCCATATCGATAATTTAGTTAACCGAATATACGGAATTTTTTATAGTGAGGAATCCAAAGCATAGAAAGATTCCAGTTGCCTGGAACGGATCTTTGAAGTATCGATCGGGTTGGTGTACCCGTACTCCTCGATGTACGTCAGGAATATAATTATTTGCCGCATAAAATGCGGTGAATAGAGAAGCAGTGCGGGCCCGGATGTTTGGAGACGCTTATATAAACATGTTATGTAAGCGTCTGCCGGAAATACACCCACAAAGACAAAAACTGGTTTTCGTTATTTCATCTCGCTTTAATATACTCAAATCTTTCAATAACTGTATCCAAACCTCTGCTGGTCATTTTTGTAACCAAGCTATCCTGGTTATAAAGATACTCGTATTGGACTGCATTAAAAACATGCCCATTGGCATCTTTGTATATCCAGCTCATAGGATTATTTTTTGACAACGATTCAGTATGGGCTTCAGGATTCACAGGTAAGTTGGCCAATGAATGCACATTAGGAGCATGATCATAAGACCCAAAAGTATAACGACTTCCCGTATGTACGTATACCATTTCCAGTAAATTTCCCTGTTTATTGAAAGTTTCAATTCGGGTATAATTATTCGTGGTTTTCCGATAGGTGACGACAGTATCCTGGTAAGAAACGGTCATCGTAAAGTGCGGAGCTGTACTGGTATCACCCAGCTCTCCGCTGAAAGATTTCATCTCCGAGATCCGCCCTGCCGCATCATAATAAAAGTCATCAAAAAAGTGCATTACTTCCCAAATGCAAGTGCCCATTTTACACTCTTTTATACTATCATAAGTCTCCACCTGGATCAATTGTTTTTGCCCGTTATACCGATAACTAATATAGCCATAGGTTCCTGTGTCTCCTTTCTCAGTGATTACATAACGCCTGGCTATCCGGGGTTTATTAAACTCATTATACTCCAGATTAAAGCTGGCACTTCCAAGCCAGGTTGGTGTTGTTTGGGTTATTTTGCTAAGTAGCCATTTATGTTTATCGGGGGGAGAAGGAATATCATTCCGCTTGCAGGCTCCTAAAAAACAAATCAATGTACAAGCTATAAACAATGCTTTCATTGTGGAATGTAGGTTTTTCATGGTGCTAATATTTAGGATGGTTAAGGTTAATCACCGATGATGGTTACCCGTTAATTTATAAATCAGTGATAAAAGTAAAAAGGGGAATAGGATATCTAATGCCGGGTTCAGGCATTAAGTATAACCGTAAATATACTACAATTATAATCAGTGGAGCTGCAACAGGAATTTTTAATTCAGGTCGCCGATTATCAAATTATTGGTGACGCTATTAATGGAGGAAGTACGTACATGATAATTCACTTTTATCAACCACCAAACGACAATCATCTAAAGGCAGGAGCCACGAAAATACAGATTTTTATAACAGTGTCTCTATTTCCAGGGACGACTGGATGGTTTTGATCCGGTTGGTTTTTCTTAAAGTGGACGGAGCTTTTTGCAGATGTAAGGCATTGATCTCCCCGATTTTCTCAGAAATGGAGACAATAAGCTGGAGAATTCTATTTGTAATTTGATATGGAGGCGTCATTATTCAGGCATTTGATAGTATCACGTGATACTATCACTACACATTCAGCCCAATAAAAAAAGCCCGCTATTCAGCGAGCTTTTTTTTCGTTGCCTGACCTGGATTCGAACCAAGACAAACAGAGTCAGAGTCTGTCGTACTACCGTTATACTATCAGGCAATAGCAATTCAGGACCGCGAAATTATAACATTTCCGATAATTACCAAATTTTTAATCCCTTTTTCTGGAAAAAAGTTCTTTAAAACGCTGGAAATCATATACTGATACCCCAATTCAGTGGCTTCTTTTATACTTGTAACTATCTGTTAAATCCCTCAAAACTGGCTATGTTATTACTATCCCCCCATTCCCCTGGTTTCGGCGCGTTTATATTCAGCAACCGGCGTAATTGCCTGCTCCTGGCAACGGCTGTTGTTGTGGCGGTGATAAAAATGGTAATATTTAAGCATTTCTTCCCCTATATGGATTTTACTTCGGATACAGGATCTTATATGGAAACGGCTTTGCAGAACAGGAACTACAACCTCTGGCCGGTGGGCTATTCCAAATTCCTGTGGTTGTTTCACCAGTTCTCCCGTTCGGAAACCATGCTGGCGGTGCTACAGTTTGTGCTGCTGGAAGCCAGCGCGTTTTTCTTTTACTTTAGTGTATGCTATATTTTTAACCCGCAGAGTTATTTCCGGTATGGGTTTTATGCTTTTCTGCTGATTAATCCCTTGTTCCCTTTCCTGAGTAATTATTTTATTTCCGATGCCTTGTTCCTTTCGCTGGGACTAACCTGGATCACCCTCCTCTTATGGATACTGCACAAGCCAACCACCTTGCTGCTGGTATTTCACGGGATATTGTTGGGATACGCATTTACGGTACGGTACAATGCCATGTTTTACCCGTTGGTAGCGCTGATACCGATCCTGTTGTCCACTTACCGGCCCTGGCAGAAGATAGCGGCTATTTTATTGCCGGTGGTACTGATTGTTTCGTTTGTGATATTCACCCGTCAGAAAACGGCGGAACATTCCGGTGTGAAAATATTCTCTGCTTTTAGTGGTTGGCAGATCATGAACAATGCCATGTATATGATGCAGTATATGCCGCTGGATTCAGGAGGAGTACCGGTACAACTGGCAAAAACGCATAAAGCCGTGTATCATTATATCACGGCGGTGAAGAAATTGCCTAGAAGGATTGCTGTGTCTGACGGGTCGTATTTTATGTGGGATATGAACGGACCGCAGAAGGGTATGCTGAGGGATTATGTACAGGTGCATAAAGATAAGGACGTATACGCCGGTTGGAGCGCAGTAGCGCCTGTATGCAGTGAATACGGCAATTACATGATCCGTAGGTATCCCTGGGATTTCACCCGTTATTACCTGCTTGGCAATGCAAAGCTTTATTTATTACCTGAGCTGGAGGTATTGGGCGGCTATAACCGCCCGGTGATTAACCTCGTGAATAAAGACGTGGCTACTTTTTTCAGAGATGGAGATAAACCCAAGCCGGAAAGTAAATATAATGAGCTGCAAAGTACGCTTATGTCGCTGTTCCCTTCATTGATCGTTATTTGCCATCTGTTGTTCCTGGAAGAAACCATCCGTTACCTTATTAAAAAAGGGATCCGGAAAACCAGCCGCAAATTTAATATCGCGTTATTGTTATGTTGGGTTTTCATTGCACTGAATTTTGCATTCAGCGTTTTTGCTGCACCTATTGTGCTAAGGTACCAGGTGCTGCTGATTGTGTTGTTGCTGGGTTATACGCTCTTGCTTACGGAAATAACCGACGCGCCGTTAATCTCCCGCAAAGAAGCCGAAACTGAGGAAGAACCCCTGATGCTGGGCATATAGCGGGCTTGTTTCAGCCGGAAAATATGAATGATATATTTGTATCTTTAACCGGGCTGTTACAAACTGCATTCATGCACTGCGAATGAAAAGACTGATAATTTCTTTGCTTATCTTGTGTTTTGGGAAATACTTATTTGCCCAGGATTCCCTCCGCTGGCTGCGTTATCCTTCCCTTTCTCCTGATGGAAAAACAATTGCATTTACTTATAAAGGTGATTTATACAAGGTAGCTGCTACCGGTGGCGTTGCCGCAAGACTAACCAGTAGCAATGGAGAAGAATGGATGCCTGTATGGAGCCATGATGGCCGCAGTATTGCTTTTGCATCAGACCGTTATGGTAATGCAGATATTTTCCTGGTAGATGCCAATGGTGGTAATGAAAAGCAACTCACCTTTCATTCTGCGGATGAATATCCGTATGATTTTAGTGAAGATGACCGGCAGGTTATTTTTGGCGGTGTAAGAATGGATGCAACAGATAGCCGGCAGTTTCCCTCAGATGCGCAGCCTGAACTGTATCGCGTGCCTGTGAACGGCACCAGGGTTACGCAACTGCTGCCTGTTCCCGCGGAAGACGCGAAGATCAGCCCGCAATACATTATTTATCATGATAAGAAAAACCGGGAAAATCAGTGGCGTAAGCACCAGGTATCTGCAGCAGCAAGAGATATATGGCTATACAACCGGCAAAACAATTCGTATAGGCAGCTAACAGATTTTCCCGGGGAAGACCGGTCACCGGTGTTTACAAACAACGGAAAAGCTATCTGTTATTTAAGTGAACAGAACGGCAGCTTCAATGTATACCGTTTGTGGCTGGATCATCCTGCAAAGCCGGAACAGCTGACCATATTTAAAGATTATCCTGTGAGGTTTCTGAGCGCAGCCGGAAATGGCTTGCTGTGCTTCGGTTTCAACGGGGATATTTATTTGCAGTCACCAGGCAGGGCGCCCCAAAAAGTGTACATACAAATTAGCAACCCGCTCACGGAAAATATAAAGATGGTGCCGGTAACGGATCACATTAAATACGGTGTGGTATCGCCTTCCGGTAAAGAGTTTGCTTTTATTTTCCGGGGAGATGTATTTTCCGCTGATATAGCACATGGGGCTGTCAGGCAACTGACGCATACACCCGGGGAAGAAGCCGACCTGAGCTTTTCACCGGATGGCAGGCAATTGTTGTATGCCAGCGAAACCAGCCATGGCTGGCAGCTTTGCACCATGGATCTGCAGCAGGGAAAAGCAACTGCGCTGCTGGCTAACGACCAGGAAAATTACCAGCCGTTGTATTCTCCTGATGCAAAAGAAGTGGCTTATATCGAAAACAGGGTAACGTTAAAAATATATAACATCGCTTCCGGGAAAAGCCGCCGCATAGCTTCATTGTTCAGCCGTAAAGACCATGACCAGTATTTCCGCTGGAGCCCCGATGGCAAATACCTGCTGGTGCAGTATAATCAACCCGGCGCCGGTAACCAGGAAATAGGGCTTGTAACTGCCGATGGCCTGGGCGTCTTACAGAATATTACCCAAAGCGGTTTTAATGATGAAGGCGCGCAATGGGCCATGAACGGGAAAATGATGATCTGGAAAAGCGACCGGAACGGGCTGCGGGGCTTCTCCTCCGGCAGCAGCCGGCAGCACGACGTATATGCGTTGCCGTTCTCCGGCACTGATTTTAAAGAAGCAGAACGGATCACCAGGCTCACGCCCTCCTCTGTCATGCTCGGGGATGTATTGCTCAGTAAAAGCGGCAACAAATTATATTACCTGGTAAAAGCCGGCGCCAGTTACCAGTTGTGGATAACGGATATAGCAGCCAAAACATCCACCATGCCTTTGTCTGTTAAGGCGGAAGATGCTTCCCTGCAATGGGATGCGGCACAAGAACAACTTTTCCTGCTGGCAGACGCCCGTCTCCTTCAACTGGATACCACGGGGCAAACGCAGCATAGCCTTACGGTAAAAGGTATCATGAAAGTAGACCTGGCCGCAGAAAGGCAGGCGATGTTTTCACATATATGGAGAAGAACAAAAGAAGCCTTTTATACCGCCGGTTATCATGGAACTGATTGGGAAGCATACGGCCGGAATTATGAACAGTTCCTGCCACATATTGCCAATAATTTTGAACTGGCGGAAATGATCAGCGAAATGCTGGGAGAGCTGAACGTGAGCCATAGCGGCGCTACAGGCAGTAATATACCGGAAGAAAAAGAAGAAACGGCTTCCCTGGGTATTTGTTACGATGTATCTTACAACGGGGCCGGTGTGAAAATAAATGAAATACTTCCCACCGGGCCGCTTGACCAGGAAGCATTTGCCCTGCAACCGGGAATGCTCATCATGGCTGTAGACGGAGAGCAGATCACGGCAGATAAAGATCTTTCACAATATCTCAACCGCAAGGCGGGCAGGAAAATACAGCTTACCATCAATGACGGGCATCAGCTGCGGGATATAGCGGTAACGCCGGTTACACCGGATGCGGAAAGCGACCTGTTGTATAAAAGATGGGTGAAGCGTAACCGCGAGGAGGTAATGCGTATCAGCAACGGGCAACTGGGATATGTACATTTATACCGGATGAATGATGCCGCCTACCGCAACGCCTACAGCGAAATAATGGGCCGGTATGCGGGATGTAAAGGCATTATAGTAGATACCCGTTTTAACCGGGGAGGCGACCTGGCCTCCGATCTGGGCATGATGCTGACCGGTACAGAAGTACGCAGAAATACAACAGACTCCCAGGTGGAGAGCATCGAGCCTGGCTTCCGGTGGACCAGGCCATCAGTAGTGATTGCCAACGAAGCCAACTACAGCGATGGCAGCTGTTTCGCTTTCGACTACCAGTATCTCCACATGGGAAAGCTGGTGGGAATGCCGGTGCCGGGCAGCTGTACTTTTATGACAGGAGAAACATTGCCCGATGGAAACCTCCACTGGAGCGTACCTTCACTGGGTGTGAAAAGCAAAGAAGGATATTACCTGGAAAATCACCAGACAGCACCGGATATACGGGTAAATAATTTGCCCGAAGAAATCACGAAGGGAAAGGATCAGCAGCTGGAAGCAGCTATCCGGCAACTGATGAAGGAAATTGGACTATCAACATTATAACGACCTGTATTTTTATGTCTTATGAAGAAGACAATAATATTCAATGGGAGCGCCTGAGAAACGGCGATAAACAGGCGTTGTTTGCACTGTATAATAATACCTATTCACATCTGCTCAGGTTTGGATTAAAAGTATGCGGCAGCGATGAACTGGTTAAAGATTGCATTACACAGTTGTTTTTACAGCTGTGGACCCGGCACCAGGGACTGCCCCCGGTTACCAATGTGCCGGCCTATTTATTTACGGCATTGAAAAGACAGCTGCTGGATCAGCTGGCCTATCAATCGAAGATCCATGCCGCCATTCATCGTATGACCGATAAAGAAGCGGAAAGCGAATTATCTTATGAAGAAATTATCATACAGGTACAACAGGATGAAGAATTAAAACAGCGGCTGCAGCTGGCGCTGAAGGCACTTACCCCCCGGCAGATAGAGCTGATACGGCTGAAATTTTTTGAGGGGATGACATACGAGCAGATCGCTGCACAAACTTCCCAAACGGTGAAAACGGCCTACAATACCATTTATGATGCCATTAAATCATTAAGGAAAATGCTGAAGTAGCAGGCGTTTCCTATCTTCCGAAAAAAAAATTATAAAACGCTTAGGAAAAGCGGCCGGTTTTGCCGTCTGTATAGTCAAAGGCATTACCTACATGAATTTCCTGGATTTCGAAGCCGCCGATTTTGCATGTGATGAATCTTTCCAGCGCTATTGCCTGGAAGAGAATGATACCGATGTATTATTCTGGGAGAGCTGGATAGCCCGCCATCCTGAAAAAACAGCTGCAGTTCAGGAAGCCCGGTATATGATCGGGGTATTGTCTGCCCGGCAGGGTAGCCGCCTGGAACAGCTGAAACACCTGAAAGACGGCATTGCCCGTTATGACCTGCTACATATGGCATTGGAAGAACAGCCCGCGGAAAATACCTCCCCCCGTAAAAAGATCAGTTCCGTATTTAAATATGCCGCTGTGCTGGCGGGTATGGTATTGCTGGCCGGCGCCATTTACCTGTTCAGCCGGCATAGCACGCCTGCGGATATCGCCTCTCCCAAAACCGGCATGGTGATCAATGCAGGCAATGATCCCCGTAAAACAATAGTGCTGCCGGATGGCTCCTCTATTATCCTGCGGAAGAACAGCTCCGTGGAGCTGGCCGCCGGGTTTAATGAAGTCAACAGAAAACTCACCCTTACGGGTGAAGCTTTTTTTGATGTAACACAACATGCACAGTACCCTTTTATAGTACATACCTCCGCTTTTGATATCAAAGTATTGGGCACCGTTTTTAATGTAAGCGCCTATGCCGGC
>NZ_DATCRD010000346.1:0-3413 GCF_036569185.1 Chitinophaga sp. | reverse complement strand
AAAACGGAGAGCTGGCCATTGGTGTATTTGGAAGCGGTGACCGGCTGTGAAGGCGAGTTCACGGCTATGTTGGTAGAGGCGCCAAAGTATACCTGCACCTGGTGAGGGGCGTTATCGTTGGAGCTTACTTTATAAGAGATGTAGGAAACGGGGCGCGACAACAACATAAGATCATCCATCAGCAGGGGCGATGTAAAGGTGAGCGTTACATCTGCCTTGCCGCAGGTGAACTGGTAGCTGGTTTGCGTAGCGTTGATGTTCACGGCCGTTTGTTTGGCGGTTTCTATGCCTTTGTTAGTAGGCGGTGGCACCAGGCGGGCGATGCCTGCATCCAGGAAAGCGCCGCCGGCCGTGTTCTGGATATGTATAGCCAGCAGGTTGCCTTTCTTTTTCAGTTTACTTTTCACCGCATCCGGAATGGGCCTGTACGCATATTGGTTCAGCCAGCGTCCGTGTTTGTAGATCTGCTCTCCGTTAAGATATACAGTGATTTTATCGTCATGGAAGATTTTCAGGAATAAGTCGGCGGAGGCTACATCGCCGGCGTCGAAGGTTCTGCGGGTCCAGAGGTCGGGACTTTCCCAGCGGGTGCCGCCGGCGTTGAGATTATCACCAAAAGGCGCCTGGCCTGTTTTCCAGGCTTTGTCGTTGAAGGAAGGCTGCTCCCACCCTTCTGCGGGGGCTGTTTCCGTGTATTTTACCTGGTAAGATGATTCATCGGTGGTAGCGGCTACTGCCTGGTAGCTGGCCTCGTTCTGCCCCAGTACGCGGTAAGTAACACCGTCTACCTTCACCAGCCCGGTAAGCGATTGGGTAGCGCCGGTCCAGTGTTTGGTGGTGCTGCCGTTCAGGTCGTCCGTGGCGGACCAGATGCTGAAATAAGGATCATGCGTGATCAGCGGATAGGATGGCGCTTTCTGTTCCTGTGCTATTGCACTGCCGCCAATGCCCAGCAGGGCTAAAAATGCAAATGTTCTCACCATAACGGGATTTGATAAATCGATTAAGCGTAAAAAGTACAGTTAATAAAAGTATTACATTTTCCGGGGGATTCATAACCATTCATCATAAAAATTCCCCGATCATTTGTATATCATCTATAAACGTGGTTAGTACCAGCTATCGCCAAAAAAATCTCCGGAGGAAAGAAAAAATGCAGCCCCTACTGCATCCTGGAGGTTTTGAGAAGTTGTGTTTTCACACGTGCCTGGTATCTGCTATCGTAAAAAAATAAAAAAGCGCAAACCCTACTCCCGCCTTGGAGGCCCTGAGAAGCCTTTTCAGTACGTTTTCGGATCTGCGCGTATCTTAAATTAATTAAATACCGTGCATATAAGGAGCGCAAAAATACACTTTTGCATCAAATTCTTCATCATCCCGGAAAAAAAGTAAACCATTCCGGGCGGGAACGGATCAATACAGCGATGCCCCATATGAGCAGGGCCATCCCCAGGGCGCCCCATGCCTTTTTGTTTTTCCAGCTCCAACCCAGCATCACCGGTAGCTCCCAGTACTTGATCAGTACATACAACAACAAACCGCCCATGCCGGTCCAGGTAAGCAACAGTAAGCCAAGTTGAGATCCCGCTATGATCACTGCAAAAAGAAAGCCCAGCGTAACCAATTGCAGCCAGATGTAGTTTTTACCTCCGCTGTGGATCACGTCTGCTATGGAAATAAGCAGCAACGCTCCTGCCAGGAAAATGCTGAGCACCAGCAATGCCTCGGGCAGCAATACCGGCAGCATTAACAACACTGCCCACACCACCAGGGAAATAACCACGTACGTGGCAGCACGTTGATCTTTTGCCCGTAGCCGTTCATAGGAAAAAGGGAACAGCAAACGGCTCAATGCCTTTTCCATATTCCGTAAAGGCGGCAATGTAAATACGCCCACCATGGCAGGCACTATCACTTCATACGGATACCAGGCATCCGGGCATACCTGCATTACCCACCATACGGCAGCGGAGGTAAGCAGCGCCGGTAAGGATACATATAAAAAAGCTTGTAAGGGCGTGTTGTAATCATCAAAACTCTGGAGGATGATATGCGTATACTCCTTCGCAAAATAACGGCGTGTAAGGATGGCCGTTAGTTGGGTCCATAACAGCACCAGCCCTGCGTGGATCACAATGGTGCGGATCACCAGGTCCGGGATTAAAGGCCCGAAGTATACACCTGCCAGGGCTGCTGCCAGTAACTCCCAGCTAAGCATCTTCGGGGAAAATAACCGCCGGAACAGGGGATAAAAATGCCGGCGTAGCCATTGCCAGGCGCCGGGTAAATACCGGCCAATCAACTGCACCACCGCAAAAGCGGCTACCAGCGCGGCCAGCCCCAGCAACAGCCGGGAGGCGGTGAACACGCCCCGGAGCGCCTGCAGGCGGGAAGGCTTTTTAATGGTGTAGGTAAGCGTGGTATTATTCAACAGCTCTGTTGCCAGCACCTTTCCTTGTTCAGGGGTAATAGCGCCCAGCGCCGGCTGGTGCGCGCGCCAGAAGCTGTCCGCCTCCGCAGGAGTGGCCCAGGTATTCAGGGTGCCATATTGATACAACAAGGTTCTTTGCTCAGCATTGAGGGAGGCCAGGATCTTCGCCAGCGTTGCATCTGTTGCAGATGCAGGCAGCGCAAAGGTTAACAGGAACAGGAATATTTTTATAGTACGCATAGATGGCGTCAAAAATAACAAAAACGGGCGGCTTACCGCCACCCGTTTCAATATTTTAAACGATGCTTTACAGCCCCGCTCCCAGCCAGCTATCCGGCACAGGTTGCAGTTTGCTGCCATTCAGGCTGTATTCCAGCTTCAGCGTGTATCCGCCGCCGCCTTCTACAAAGGCCACCTTTATAGGATGCCAGCCTTTTTCCAGGGCCACCTGCCCGCTTTTCTGAAATGGGGCATGCCAGCCGTCGTTGTTCACTACTTCCTGGTCGTCTATATATAAAATAGCGCCATCATCGGCAGTTAGGTAAAAGCTGTAGATGCCGGTGCTGGGTACATTGATGTAGCCATAGACGCGCGCACCAAACGGCCCGCCGCCTTTGCCCATGCCTTCGGGGATAACGGCATTGCTTACACGGAGAGAGCTATCTACCTGCTCCTTGATCTTTGCAGCGCTCTTGTAAGAGCCCTCAAAATAATCCAGCTTCAGGCCCGGGCGTGCATCTTTTACTACGGTAGGCTTCAGATAAGTTTCCTTGCGGTAGCGCAGCGCGTAAATATCACCACGATTACCGGCCGGGCTGAAAGCCGCCAGCTTAATGGATTGCGGCTCGCGGATCACGTAGTTATCCGGCAGTACTTTGGAATGCGCATCCGGGATGCTGCCGTCGGTGGTATAGCGGATAGTCATATCCGTTAGTGGCTTCTGTACGTGCAGGGTTACGGGGTCTACAAATACATTGTCTTC
>NZ_DATCRD010000345.1:0-30098 GCF_036569185.1 Chitinophaga sp. | reverse complement strand
GGCGGTAGTAATAGCCCGTACCGGCGATGTACGCGACAGTCATGGTATGACCGCTTTTATTGTGGAAAAGGGAACCCCCGGTTTCAGCGGGGGCAAAAAAGAAAATAAACTGGGGATGCGGGCATCAGAAACTGCCGAAATGATATTTGACAATTGCCGCATTCCTGCGGAAAATATGCTGGGAGAGGAAGGCGACGGCTTTATCCAGTCCATGAAAGTATTGGACGGAGGCCGGATCTCTATCGCCGCATTATCGCTCGGTATTGCCAAAGGCGCCATGGATGCCGCACTGAAATACTCAAAGGAACGGCACCAGTTCGACCAGCCCATTGCCAATTTCCAGGGCATTTCCTTCAAGCTGGCGGATATGGCTACCGAAATAGCCGCCGCAGAGTTGCTTACTATGCAGGCTGCGGATATGAAGAACCGTAAGGTAAAAATGACCATGCAGGCCGCTATGGCCAAATATTACGCATCAGAAGTAGCCGTAAAAGTGGCAAATGATGCCGTGCAGATTTTTGGCGGGTATGGCTATACGAAGGACTTCCCGGTTGAAAAATTTTATCGAGATGCAAAATTATGTACCATTGGGGAAGGTACTTCAGAGATCCAGAAAATTGTGATTGCACGGGAAGCTCTAAGATAGAATAACGATTTTGCAATTGATACTGATTCTATTGAGATAGCAGGATTTTTATAATTTATTAAAAGCCTGTTTATGAGCCGTTCATCATTTTTTCAAAATAATTTAATATTACCCCTTTAGTGTTATTGAATATTGCAAAAGGAACGTTAAATTTGGGTTAATTCATCACTCTTTACCGTTTATCAACCTTAACACACAAAATCAGGAAAGATTTGAAACACTTTTACGCAATGAAAAGCACCCTGTAACATGGGTGCTTTTCTATACCGGGTCTGACTGGTTTATCCCGTATTAAAGATGCTTAGTAAAATGTGAAGCCTGTAATCCACGTTATGATTCTTCTTTAATTCAGTAGTTCTACTGATACCTGTAATATTTATCCCTATTACTTTTACATCCGTAATTATTCGGATATTGTTATGTTCTCCAGCATTTTAAAATGGGCGGCACGCATTGTGTCTTGCCTGCTTGTAGCCGTGTTAGTGCTATACGGTGTTTTCAGTTTTCTTTTCCGGCAGCACGCCAGCAAAAAATATTCAGTTACGGTAAGAAATATCCCCATCCCGGGCGACTCATCCACTATTGCGGAAGGCCGGCACTTATACGGAATAAAAGGCTGCGGCGAATGCCACGGGGCCGACCTGCGTGGCAAAATAGTGATCGACGATCCCGCCATCGGGCGGATTGCCGGCAGTAATATCACGTATGGAACCGGGGGCTTGCCGGAGAGTTACGACAACGACGATTGGCTAAAGGCCCTGCGGCACGGTTTAAATACTGCAAATAAGCCTTTATTGCTTATGCCCTCAGAAGAGTTCACCCGGATGGATGATCACGATATAGCGGCTATAATTGCGTTTTGCAGGGCACAACCCAAAATAGATGCCCCTTCCATTCCCATCAGGGTTGGGCCGCTGGGGAAAATCCTCTCTGTATCAGGCAGGATCCCGTTGTTCCCCGCCGAAAAAATTGATCACCTACACGAACAGCCCGCCCAGGTGGTGAAAACAGCTACAAAAGAATACGGACAATACCTGGCGGTTTCCTGCACGGGGTGCCATAAGCCGGCATTAACAGGTGGGGATAACCCCGTTCCGGGTGCTACGCCGGTAGCCAACATCACCTCCACAGGGCATGTGGGAAAATGGAACTGTAACGAATTTATTACCACGCTGCGTACCGGCAGAACGCCGGAAGGAAAGCAGCTGCAGGTGAAAGATATGCCGTGGAATATGACCGCCCGGTACACGGATGAAGAATTAACCGCTTTGTATCTTTATCTCAGAAGCCTCTAAAAAAGAAGAAGGGCTTTCCGGGAATTATTTCCGGAAAGCCCTTCTTCACTATTACCTGTACTTACTTTTTATCTTTGTTGAAGAAGTCAGACACTTTTTCTTTTGCTTCTTCCGCCCAATCCTCTGCTTTATCTTTCACATTATCCAGGAAATCTCCTGCCTGATCCATCAGACCCGCCTTTTTTTCTTCGGCTTTTCCTGACATACCTGCAAACCAGTTATCAACGGTACCGGCAATAAAAGGAGGTAATTTGCCTTTCACATATTCTTTGATCACATCAATGGACTGTGCAGCCTGTTCGGCTGTAAGCCCGGCTTTGTCCTGTAATTGCTGAATGAGTTCCTGCATAAATAGAGTTTTATGGTTAGAGATAGTGCTATCTGTTCACGGATAACGGGAACAGCTAGGCCACTTTCAGTTTAACGAGGGTAGATTGCTCCAGTTTTGCCTGAGCATATTCCCTGGTAAGATGGAAGTGTGATTCGTTGGCAGACGGCAGTTCATACATCGCATCACTCAGCACTACTTCACAGATGGAGCGTAAACCACGCGCACCCAGTTTGTATTCCATTGCTTTGTCTACGATATAATCGATCGCTTCCTCTTCTATCTGTAAATCGATATTCTCTACCTTGAAAAGTTTCTTGTATTGTTTTACCAAGGCATTTTTGGGCTCGGTAAGAATCAGTTTCAGGGTATCCCTGTCCAGGGAGTTGAGATAGGTCACCACGGGTAAACGGCCCAGTAACTCAGGAATCAGGCCAAAGGATTTCAGGTCCTGTGAATTGATGTAACGCAGGATCTGCTTCCTGTTCTCTTCTTCTTTTTCCTTGTTAACAGTAAAGCCGATAGAGTGTGTTTGTATCCTTCTGCTGATGATTCTTTCTACGCCATCAAATGCGCCACCGCAGATGAAGAGAATATTTTGCGTGTTCAGTTTGATCAGTTTCTGTTCAGGGTGTTTACGGCCGCCCTGTGGTGGTACGAGTACCTCGGTGCCTTCCAGTAATTTCAGCAATCCCTGTTGAACGCCTTCTCCGCTCACATCACGGGTGATGGAAGGATTATCGTTTTTACGGGCAATTTTATCGATTTCATCGATATAAACGATGCCGCGCTCAGCTGCTTCCACATCGTAGTTACATACCTGTAACAGGCGGCTGAGGATACTTTCCACGTCTTCACCCACATATCCGGCTTCTGTGAATACGGTAGCATCCACAATAGCGAAGGGAACGTTCAATTGTTTGGCGATGGATTTGGCCAGCAGGGTTTTACCGGTACCGGTTTCCCCTACCATGATGATGTTGGATTTTTCTATCTCTACCTCATCATCGCCAATCTGCTGATTGAGTCTTTTATAGTGGTTGTATACGGCTACTGCCAGTATTTTCTTCGCATCATCCTGGCCAATTACGTATTCGTCCAGGAATTTTTTCATGTCTATAGGTTTAGACACTTTTGGGGCGAAGTTGGGAGCTACGGCCGCAGCTGCTTTCTTGCCGGGGGTAAATAACTCCTGGTCAATTATCTCCTGCGCGTTGGCTACACAGTTTTCACAGATGTGTCCTTCTGCGCCTGCAATCAGTATCTGCACTTCTTCTTTGGAGCGGCTGCAAAAGGAGCATCGGATTTTAGATTCTTTCATTTCGGAATAGATTATTTTTCTACGAAACTATCATTGCCTGCATTGATATTGCAGGGTTACAAATTTACACTAAATAGCCGAAAGCATAAGTCTTAATACAGTAAAGCTTATCATCTCACAAAATAAAAGCTATTGTAATGAAGATAGTAGCGTTTTTTAATATGTATCGCCGTCATCTTCGCTACAATAGCTTTATTATGCCTTGAGCGTTAAGCCTTTACTGAGGTGTTTCCAGGTTTTTCTTTGGATTTTTCTGAAGTACGTCATCAATGATGCCGTATTCTTTTGCTTCATCCGCAGTCATCCAGTAATCACGGTCAGAGTCTTTTTCCACTTTTTTGATCGGCTGCCCGCAGTGGCCTGCAATGATTTCATTCAGTTCTTTTTTCAGTTTCACGAACTCACGCGCAGTGATTTCGATGTCTGAAGTCTGGCCTTCTGCACCGCCATGTGGCTGGTGAATCATTACACGTGCATGTTTCAGCGCGGTACGTTTTCCTTTTGTGCCCGCTACCAGCAGCACAGCGCCGAAAGAGGCCGCCATACCGGTACAGATAGTAGCTACATCAGGAGAAATGATCTGCATAGTATCATAAATACCCAGGCCGGCGTAAACGCTTCCTCCGGGGCTATTAATGTACATCTGTATATCACGGTTACGATCGGAAGATTCCAGGAACAGCAGCTGCGCTGTGATTACGTTTGCCACGTAATCGTTCACCGGGTCTCCCAGGAAAATAATACGATCAGCCATCAACCTGGAGAAAACGTCCATCTGGGTCATATTCATCTGGCGTTCTTCAAGGATATAAGGAGTCAGACTGTTGATCTGGTGGCTTTTAGCGTAACTGTCTACTACCAGGCTGCTGATTCCCCGATGCTGGATGGCATATTTTCTGAATTCATTATTAATGTTCATGATGGTGATGTTTATGAGGTAAATTAACAAAATCTTCTGCTTTGATTTCCTCTTCTTTCACGTTCACCTTTGCTTCAGCCCAGTCAAATAACCTGGCAGTGATCATTTCGCGGTAAGTCTGGTCTACAAATTTTTCATCCTGTAACAGGCGATCCAGGTAGCTGTCTAACCATTCTGCTCCATCAGCAGCGGCGCCGCCATAGTAGCCTAATACTTTTTGTTTGGCATTTTCTCTCAGGTCTTCGAAAGAAACTTCCAGTTTATTTTCTTTAACCAGTTTATCGCTGATGAGTGTCCAACGTAATTGATGGTCAAACGAAGGGAATTCTTTTTCCGCCTCTTCCGCAGTTTTGGGCTTTTCACCGCCTACCTGCAGCCAGCGTTTGAGGAAATCCTTTGGTAATTCGATCGGCGTTTCGTGCACCAGTACTTCAAACAGGTCGTTGTGAAGGTGGTTGCGACTCTCAGAATCCCAGTATTTGCCGATTTCTTCTTTCAGTTTAGCGCGGAAAGCTTCTTCAGTAGTGATATCTTCTCCCGGGTAAACTTCTTTGAAGAACTCTTCATTCAGTTCTCTTTTTTCAATCAGTCCAACTTTAGTGATGGTCAGTTTGAAATATTTCTTTGCCGCTTCCTTGTCGCCGGCTTCAAAGCCCAGGTCTTTCAGGACCCAGCCCAGACGCTGCTCATCAAAGGAAGTAGCCAGTTGGAATACAATGCTGTCTTCATTCTTTTTACCCTGCAGCTCAGCCTGGATAGCCGGTGCAAAGTATTTTACCAGTAAGGCGTTCTCTTTTACGATACCGCCTTCCACTACATTACCTTTCTCGTCTGATTCTTCGAATTTAACGTTAATCACGTTATCTTCAGAAGTAATTGTTTCAGGTTCTGTTGTTTTACCACCTTTCAGTTGTAAACGCTGAACTTCATCGTTTACCATTTCATCGGTAACGGTTACTTTATATCTGGTAAGAGTGGTTTTGTTATTTTCCAGGGGAGTAACGCTGAATGTAGGTTTCAGACCTACTTCAAATTCAAAGTCGTAGTCAGCTGGTTGGTTGTAATCCAGGTTTTTTGCCTGTTTTTCCAGGGACAGTGGCTGGCCGAAGATTTCCAGTTTTTCTGCCTGCACATAGCCCATCAGTTCTCTTTCAACAGTTTTCAGAATTTCGTCGCCAAAGATAGCCTGACCGTGCATTTTCTTAACCATACCTGCAGGCACCATTCCTTTACGGAAGCCTGGTATGTTCGCATTTTTGCTGAATTGCTTTACTGCCTTGTCAAAATTAGGAAGGTAATCTTCCTTGCTCACTTTCACAGTGATCTTATCGTTCAATAAACCAATGTTTTCTCTCGTAACGGTTGCCATAATTGAATTGTATAAAGTGTTCTTTAGAAGCAATAATGATTCCTTGTTTGTTTTTCTGCCATGAAGTCACAACGGCAAGTAGGAATGGCAGGAAATTATTTTTGAATAAAATCAGGTGAAACTGTGTCTGAATAAGACATAAGTGACAATGAAAGTGAAGGGGAGCATAGCATTATCACGTTGCCATATTGACGCATTGCCACATAATATTATATGTGCGGATGAAGGGACTCGAACCCCCATGCCTCGCGGCACCAGATCCTAAGTCTGGCATGTCTACCAATTTCATCACATCCGCAGTAAATAAAAAGAACTTACTCCTCCCTGTTCCCCGGCCCGGAAAACCGCCCGGCTATACATGACAAGAGCCCCTTTTTAGCTCAAAAAGGATTGCAAAGGTATTATTTTTTGGGAATTAACAAAATCATTTATATAGAGAACTATCAGCGGCTTTCCTCTCCTAATTTTTAAAAAAATCAGAATTAAGCAGTTAAATTGGAGGACAATTACTGTAAAAGTTTACCTGATGCTATGACCAAAACCTTTTTCGAAGAGCTGAACAGCCCAAATGCTACCGGCGTAGCCTACAAAAATATCAACCTGAAAAAGGCGGCCCTGGCCTATTTCGCCAATTCGGGCAACGCCACCATCGCCGATCTGTGCAAGGAGCTCAACCTCAGCACTCCCAAGGTGACTAACCTGGTAAATGATCTCATTACCGACGGACTGGTCATGGACTACGGCAAAATAGAGTCCACCGGCGGCCGTAAGCCCAACCTGTACGGCCTGGTGCCGGATTCCGCGTTTTTCATCGGAGTAGACGTAAAGCACGACCACCTCAACCTGGGCCTGTCTGACCTCCATAAAAACCTCGTTACCACCGTGGAAGGCCTGCCCTACGCACTGGATAACACCAAAACCTCCCTGGAGCAGCTTTGCCTCCTGATCAACAACTTTATCGACGGGCTTACGGTTCCCAAGGAAAAGATCCTCGGCATAGGCATCAACATCCAGGGACGTATCAACTATGCCACGGGCTACAACTACAGCCTTTTCTATTTCGACGACGAGCCCCTTAGTAAAGTCATTGCCGCTAAAGTAGGTATCCGTGTTTTCCTGGAAAATGACTCCCGCGCAATGGCCTACGGCGAATTCTGCTCAGACCTCGTGAATGGCGAACGCAACGTGCTGTTCCTGAACCTGGATTATGGCATTGGGATGGGCGTGCTGATCAACGGGGAACTATACTACGGTAAATCGGGCTACAGCGGGGAAGTAGGGCATATCCCTATGTTCGACAACGAAATCATCTGCCATTGCGGGAAAAAAGGATGCCTGGAAACAGAAGCCTCCGGTTGGGCGCTGGTAAATATGTTCCGGCAAAAGCTGGCAGCAGGATCTTCATCTATGCTTACCCGTACGCACCAGTCGCCGGAAGACATTCACCTGCACGACATCATAGCGGCCGCCAACAACGACGATATGCTGGCTATAGAGCTCATCGCCAAAATAGGGGAAAACCTGGGCCGCGGCGTAGCCTTGCTCATGAATATCTTCAACCCCGAACTGGTGATACTCGGCGGCGCACTGGCTGCTACACAGGACCACATCCGCCTGCCCATAAAAAGCGCGATGAAAAAATATTCCCTCAGCCTGGTGAGTAACGATTCCAAATTAAAAATGTCGCGGCTGGGCGAAAGCGCCGGTATTATCGGGGCCTGCCTGCTGGTAAGAAATAAGGTGTTGATAAGTTAGTTTTGTAACTTTATCATCTACCTGAATTCCATTTCTTACCCTAAAAAATGATTGTTATGTCCACCACATTAACAACGTACCTCACCTTCGGCACTAACTGCCGCGAAGCAATGAATTTTTACAAAGGCATTTTTGGAGGAGAGCTCCAGATCATGACCATGGGTGAAGCGCCGGAAAGCGATAAGCAACCCGAGGCGGCAAAAGACCTGGTGATGCATGCCTACCTGAAAGCGCCGGGGTTTGAAATCATGGCGTCCGACAGCATGATGGGGCAAACACCGAAGAATGGGGATAGTGTTACGCTCGCATTGGGCACTACTTCCAATGAAGAATCAGAAAGACTGTTCAACGCATTATCTGCCGGGGGAAAGGTTACCATGCCGCTGGCTGAAACCTTCTGGGCGCACCGCTTTGGTATGTTTACCGATAAGTATGGTATCCCCTGGATGCTGAGCTTTAATAAGCCTATGATGTAACCAGGGTATCTTTTTTACAGCTGTTTACTTTCGCATTTCCCGAAAAGTAAACAGCTGTAATTTTTATTTCTTCTTCCTGAAAAAAGAAAATAATCCCCCGCCGCGCAATTCATTTTTCTTTTCTGCCGCAGGCCGGAATTCCGGGTCGTTCGCAACAATCAGGTCAATGATCTTTTTACAGGCGCCCATCTCTTCTTTTGCCTCGTACGCCAGCGCCATGGTGTATCTTACCGCAGAAGCCTCCGTATCCCATGCCCAGTTATTGGCGGCATAAATATCCAGGCATTGAGTGGCATAGGCCAGGCAATCATCATATGCTTTGTTACCAAGATAAGCTTCCGCGAGGAAAGCGTATACCCCAAACCGGTAGTTGGGGGCGTTATCTGCCGCATCGCCGGATGACATGATCTGCAGTGTATGCAGGAGATCTGCAATAGCCGCACTGAAACGGCCCAGTTTTAACGCGGCTTTTCCCCGGAAGTAATAGATCTTCATCTGTGAAATGACCGGTAGTTTGTGAATGCCGCCAATGGAAATACGGTTATTGACAGCGCCTATACAATGTTCATATTGCGCATTATCAAAATACAGGTACATCAGGTTAAAGTAGGCGTCGCTATCATCGGGCTTTTCTACCAGGTGCGTTTCCAGTGCCTGTATGCGCTCATACAGGTCGTCTGCACTGTTGGTTCTGATAAATGCACGCCCGGTTTTAATACGGTCAATGTTATAGATAATGGTTTCACGATCGTAATCTTCCAGCGATTCCATATCCTTCGCTATCCAGGTATTGTATTCATCCAGTATTTTTTCGTAGAGATGCAGCGCTTCAGCATGTTTCTCCAGTGCGCACAGGTCGTCTATCATTCTTTCATGAATAGACACATAATACATGAGCGGCAATACTTCGGTGAAGTTATCCAGGATGGTTTGGCGGTCGGCAATGGCAGCTTCCAGCTTGCCCATGCTGTGATACGCATCCGCCCTGGATTCCAGCTGTTCCCAGAAGGGCGACATATTGTAGCCGATAGTATGCACATGCGCTGCTTCCACGAAGATGCCGCCTTCGTACAAAGCAATGCCATAGTTGTTGCAACACATCGCAAAATGGTGAGGATGACCGGCATAAGAGCTGCCCGAATTTTCATACCAGTAGGCGTGATAAATATCAAATGCTTTCTTATACAGGAACCGCTTCAGGGGGGCGCCGGCCTGCTTTACCCCGTTATCATTTTCCAGCTGGATAATCTCGCTGAAGATAACGCCCGCAGCGTACCAGTCGTACGGGATATGATGCGCCACATCAGGCCAGCTTTCAGGGAACTGCCCGTTTACCTTATAGCTGGTGAAATACCACCTTACCATGCTGAAAGGATATGGTTTAATGGCCAGTGATTTTTCATACCAGGGCAGGGCTTCATGATAGCTGCCGATATTAAAGAAGGCAGTAGCGGTATAATGATAGAAATAGGCTTCCTCCGGGTATTCGGCAATAAAACGTTTGCCGGTGGAAATCTGTTCCAGCGTACCTTCGTCATCATCGTTTCCGAAAAACTCCTGCCAGAATTCCGTTGTGCCTTTACAAAATTCCCTGGCCAGCGAGGCATTCCGTACTCCATCGGCGAGCAGTTGCTGAATATGCCGGAGCAAACGCAGCATATCTTCTTTGGTATTTTCTCCTGAAGAGATCATGACCTGCAGCATGCTGGCGGCAAATTCGTAATCTGCCATATCCAGGGCAAACCAGGTGGTAGATAACAGCCGGTTATTAAACACCGTGCATTCAAAAGACCGCTTATAATATTCCAGTGCAGCGGGCCTGTTTTCTGTATGATAGTATACATCGCCGATACGGGTAAAGCACTGGAACCGCGCCACGTTCAGCTGGGGCAGATCGTCTGCATACAACGATTCATATACCTGCAGGTTGCGGTGCATGTCTGCCAGGGCCTTGTCGTTTTCATTTTTTAATACCCATACCTGGAAGCGGTATAACAGTGCTTTGGTGGTTAATTCTTCATCACCGCCGGCAATGAGTATATCACAATCGCTGATCGTTTCATCTCCTTTATCGGCCATGATATTTGCCCCCATATAAGCGCGGTGCACACGGGCCTGCACATGTGAAGGATCGATGTTCAACACCTGGCAGAATGCCTCATAGGCTTCATTGTACATGGCAGTAGCAAGATCCCTGTTATCGGTGGCCTTGGCATTTTCCAGCTGCGACAAGCCCAGCAGCTGCCAGCCCCGGGCTTCCCCCGGATGATCCTGCAGGTATGTTTCAAGTTTGGTAATTGCTTCCGTATACGCCTGTTCATTATACAGCCTTTCCAGTTCGTCTAAATACATATGCGCTTTATTAGGACCTGTAATTTATTAATATTGGGGATGATGATAAATATTTTCTGAAGTTTCCTGCCGAATATATATATTTAAAGACCATTTATTATCAGCCAGAAACTTCAATCCTTTGCCATGAAAGCAATAGCAGTATTGTTATTACTCCTGTGTAACACAGCAGTATACGCGCAGGAGTGCGATTGCAGGAAGAAATTTGACAGTGTACAGGTTTATCTGAGAAAGAATTATGTAGGTTTTATTGACAAAGTAACCCCTGTTACTCAGCAGGCCTATTCAGCCATGCTTACAAAAATGCGGCTGCAGGCCGCCACCATCAAAGGCGCCACGCATTGCCTGCTGCTGGTGAACCGTTATCTGCGGTTTTTTAAAGACCAGCATCTTTCCCTGCACATTGGCTATACGCCGCTAAAAGAAAAAATAACCCTCACTCCCCAGCAGGTCGACCAGCTTCAGAAGCAGCCTTTAAGCGGCATAGCCGGCATTTACCAGGCTGGCTCGCTGTATAAGGTAGCCCTGGTAAAAAACCTGAGAGGGCTGCGCACCTACGCCGCTGTGATCATGGAATCTGCGGTGCCGGAATGGAAAGCTGGCGATGTGCTGTTTGAACTGGCCGCCACCGGGCCGGATAAATTTGACCTGATCAGCTACGTAGAACAACAGGTGAACTTTGATACCCTTACCGTTGGAAAACGGTACGACGGACTTGCTGCATTGGGTTGGCAAAAGCCCGGCGCGGAGCTGCCACCGCTTTCTTCCGGCATTACAGCCTTACAAAAGACACCGGAAGCCCCTGCCTTCGCCGACATGCCGGTTGCGCCTTTCTTTTTCCGGCAGGTAAACGACAGCACCGCCTACCTCAGGGTTGGCAGCTTTGATGCGACCGTTTATCCCCTGGCAGATTCCGTACTGAATGCCAACGATGAATACCTGCGCAGGAACCCTAACCTGGTGATAGACGTCCGTAATGCCGGAACAGGCGCCGATAAGCTCATAGAGCGGCTCCGCCCTCTACTGTACACCCAACCGGTGAGGATCACCGGGGCCGACTTCTATGCCACCCCGGATAATATTGCAGCCTGGGGGCATATCCTGGACGAACAAACCGGGAAGCTGCCCGATGAATATGTAGAGCAGATCCGCATGGCTATCCACCAAGGCGATGGGCTGCAGGGCCGGCTGGTAAGCCTGGGGCCGGATGAAAACATGATCCTGCCCGCTCCGTTGCCGGTACCGGCTAAAGTGGCAGTGCTGATCAATGGTCAGTGCAGCAATACTGCAGAACAGTTTTTACTGGAAGCTGCCCAGAGCCAGAAAGTAAAACTAATGGGAACACCTACCGCCGGTGCGTTGGATTATTCCAATGTAGCCAGGGTGAAATTTACATCCCCCGATTTTTCCGTCGATTATCCCGTTACCCGCTCCAGGAGAGTGGCTGCAGGGCAGGGCATTGATAATAAAGGAATTCAGCCTGCGGTGAAAGTAAATTTTAATACAGCGGGCTGGCTGGAAGAAGTAGTAAAACAATTTTAATGCAGCAGTCTTTAAGATCTGGTTAACACTTGGATATCATTTAAAACCCATCTTTATGATACAAAGCATATGCTCACGCATATATGAGGGTTTAAAAATAGTAACAATGGTAGAAACGTTGCCTCACAATTCCTTGTGAGGCTTTTCTGTTAAAATAACTTTTGCTGTAAAAGGTCTGTCAGTATACGTGTAAGCTCATGAAGACTGTTAGGCTTTGTCAGGAAATAGGACGCGCCCAGTTCCCGGGTTTCTTTTTTATCCGACTCATGTGAGGAGGTAGTATAGATCACGACAGGAATATGCTTTAAATGCTCCTGCTGCTGTATTTCTGCAAGGAACTGCTTCCCGTCTATCCGCGGCATATTCAGATCCACGAAGATAAGGTCGGGTACAATGTCATCATTCAGCTTCAGCAAAGCATCTTCGCCGTTTATAGCTTCATGATAAATGATATCCGGCGCCAGTTCTTTTAATACTTCACCAAATATCATCCTGTCATCTATATCATCATCAATTAAAAGTACTGAGGTATATTTACAACTATCAGGCATATCATTTTGGAATAGAGACAAATCTATGATTTTGTTGTTATTTTATTATCATTATAATTCCATTTAGTGGTACTGTTGGAATGATATATGCTGAAAGCCGGTGTGCAACACCGTTTGGACAACAGTGCCCTATGAAAATTAAAACAAGCTCAGGCAAATGAATAAATTTTTTATGCAGCTTCCGCTTCCAAGGAAACTGATGTTAGTTGCTGTAATACCGCTGGCATGTCTTGTATATTTTGGCATCGCTGTATTCAATAAGCAAAGTGAAGATATAGCAACCATCGATAACCTGTTACAGAAAATTACCACCGCTACCACTATTATGAAAGTGGCAGATGAAATTCATATGGAGCGCAGGAACAGTGTGAATTATGTATTGCAAACCGGAAGCCTGAATGATCTGCTTACACAACGCGCCAAAACAGATCTTGCCATTGATGCCGTGAAAGGCAGGCTGTTGGCCAGCGATCGCCGTTTCTTCGAATATTCCCTGTTAAATACGCTTCCCAAAAAAAGAAAAGATATTGATAATAAAAGCATGCCCCAACGGGAAGTGCTCGATTATTATTCCAATCTTATTTTCCGTCTTAATGACCTCGCTACTACCAATACCCCGGATATTCCCGTATTGAAAGGAATACAGCAGGATATGAATGCACAATACCTGCTGGCGCAGATGGCTGCCTACCAGGGAATGATCCGTATGGATATTTATTATTTTATGCTGAAAAAGGAGGTGTGGCCGGAAGATTTCGCCCGCGTGGAAAACAATGCCGATATGTATGCCGCCCTGCGTGCAGAACTGGTAGATAAAGCCTCCCCGGCTGTTTCAAAGGATTACCTCAAAATGGAATCTTCCAATGAAATGAGCGTTACCAACGATTTTATCAGGAGCACTATCATCTCCCGGAAAATTGATACCCTGTTTAATGCAGATTCCTGGTGGGATAATTCCTCTCTGGCGGTAGATCAGCTGAAACAACTGCAACGCTCTGTAATGGACAGAATAAGCCGGGATGCAAAAATTATCTCCCAAAAGGAGAATGACCTGAAAACCCGCTACCTGCTGGTATTGGTGGGCATCGTGGTATTGGTGGTAGTGTTTATTTCCTATACCATTAAGGGAATTACCGACAGCCTGGAAATGCTGCGGGCAGCTGCTGTAAAGATTTCGAAGGGAGTGCCGGGAGCCGCACCGGAATTACATACAAAGGATGCCATCGGCAGCCTGGCGCGTTCCTTTAATGTGATTGATCAAACCAACCAGGACCTGGCCTCTGCGGCAGACAGCATAGGAAAAGGGAATTTTAATATAGATGTGAAGCCACGCAGTGAAGATGATATTCTTGGTAATGCCGTGGTACAGATGGCCGCCGATCTGAAAGCATTCCGCTCCAATGCGGAACAGAAAATGTGGGTCCAAACCGGGCTTAACCGTGTGAGTGAAACCCTGCTCAGTGAAAAAGATATGAATGCGCTCAGCAAAGATGCCTTAATGGATGTGGTACAATACACCGGGGCACAAACAGGCGTGCTGTACATCAGGCATTCGGGTGAACTGCATTTATCTGCTGAATATGCATTATCGCCTGCGCATCCGGCCCCCCAGGTTATCGAAGTGGGAAAAACCTTACTGGGGCAAAGTGTATCGCAGAAGGAACCGTTATATCTTACAGAAGCGCCGGATAATTTCCTGCACATTGCCGGCGCCGCAGCTTCTGCGCAGCCGGGTTATGTGCTCATCATTCCGCTCACACATGCAGGTATCGTGGAAGGCGTGATAGAAATAGGCTCCCTGTTCCCTTTTAAAGAACAGGTGATCGATTTTGCCAAACAGGCGGCAGTGAATATTGCCATCGCCCTGCAAAGCACCAGGAGCCGCGCACGCTTACAGGAACTGCTGGAAGAAACCCAGGCCCAGGCAGAGGAATTGCAAACGCAACACAGCGAACTGGAAAGTCTTAATGTAGAACTGGAAGCGCAAACCCAAAAGCTGCAGGTATCAGAAGAAGAACTGAAAGTGCAACAGGAAGAACTGATGCAGTCGAATGCGGAACTGGAAGAAAGAAGCCGCCTCCTGGAAGAGAAAAACCAGATCATCGTAGAACGCAACCTGGATATACATAAAAAAGCAGAAGAACTGGCGCTCAGTACCCGCTACAAATCAGAGTTCCTGGCTAATATGTCGCATGAGCTGCGCACCCCGCTGAACTCTATCCTGTTGTTATCAAGGCTGCTTTCTGAAAATCACGACGCCAATCTCAATGGCGACCAGGTGGAATACGCGCAGGTGATCAATAGTTCGGGTAAAGGCCTGCTCACCCTGATCGATGAAATACTGGATCTCTCGAAAATTGAATCCGGTAAAATGGAACTGGAATTTACCCAGGTGTCCATTGCAGATATCTGCTCCAATATGCAGGCGCTGTTTGAGCCTATAGCAAAAGAAAAAGGCCTGCAACTGCAGGTACATAAGGATGCCGGCGTACCGGCTACTATTGAAACAGATCAGGTAAGACTGGAACAGATACTCAAAAACCTGTTGTCCAATGCCCTGAAGTTTACTGCGAAAGGATTTGTGCGACTGGATATTCTGGAGGGCGAAAACCTGCAGACCATCCGCTTTGCCGTAAAAGATACCGGTATTGGTATCCCGGCAGAAAAACAACAGGTGATTTTCGAAGCCTTCCAGCAGGCAGACGGATCTACCCGGAGAAAATATGGAGGCACAGGCCTGGGACTCTCTATCAGCCGGGAACTGGCCAAGCTGCTCGGTGGGCAGATCACCGTGAACAGCAACATCAATGAAGGAAGTGAATTCATCTTCACCGTTCCCATACTGCGTAAGGCGACAGCAACGGCAGAGCAGCCTTTCGTACTGCCGTCGCCGGTAGTTGAAGACCAGGAAGCTGCACAGAAGAAAAGATTCCTTTCGCCTACGGTGCCGGAAGATGTGTACGATGACCGTGGCCTCATCGAAACCGGTGATCCGGTGATCCTTATCGTGGAAGATGATACCCATTTTGCAAAGGCTTTGCTTGATTTTACACATGCAAGGGGGTACAAAGGAATTGTATCTGTTCGTGGCGATGAAGCGGCCGAACTGGCGCGTATTTATAAGCCTATTGGTATCCTGCTGGATATCCAGCTGCCAATAAAAGATGGCTGGCAGGTGATGGAAGAATTGAAAAATGATCCGGCCACCAGGCCGATACCAGTGCATATTATGTCTTCCATGGAAGCAAAAAAAGAAAGCCTCCTGAAAGGCGCGGTCGACTTTATCAGCAAGCCGGTAGACCCGCAGAGCATGCAATTGATTTTTGAGAAGATGGAATTTGTATTACAGCGCTCTACCAAGAAAGTATTGATCCTGGAAGAAAATGCCAAACATGCAAAAGCCCTGGCTTATTTCCTCAGTAACTACCAGGTAAATTCAGAGATCAGCAATAATGTGGAAGACGGGGTATCGCTGTTGCAGCAGCAGGACGTTGATTGTGTGATCCTCGATATGGGCATTCCTGATCAGCGGGCTTACGAAGCGCTGGAAATGGTGAAGGAAATAAAAGGACTGGAAAATCTTCCCATTATCATTTTTACCGGTAAAAGTTTATCACAGGCAGAAGAACAGCGTATCAGGCAGTATGCGGATTCCATTGTGGTAAAAACAGCTCATTCCTATCAGCGTATGCTGGATGAGGTATCGCTGTTCCTGCACCTGGTATCGGAAAATGCGCCTGCGGCGCAGACCGGGAACGGGAAAATGGGCATGCTGAATGAAGTGCTGAAAGATAAAACAGTGCTGGTGGCAGATGATGATGTACGGAATATTTTCTCCCTTACAAAAGCGCTGGAAAAACACCAGATGAAAGTGTTGTCGGCCATTGATGGTAAAGAAGCGCTGGAGCAGCTGAAAGAGCACCGGGTAGACATAGTGCTGATGGATATGATGATGCCTGAAATGGATGGATATGATGCGATTGCCGCTATCAGGAAACAACCGGGGCTGAGAACATTACCGGTAATTGCCGTAACGGCAAAAGCAATGATGGGCGACCGGGAGAAATGTTTGCAGGCAGGCGCCTCCGATTATATCTCCAAACCTGTAGATGTGGACCAGCTATTGTCGTTATTACGGGTATGGCTATACGATAAATCCATGAAATAATATGATGGAACAGAAACTGGTATTAATTGTAGATGATGATGCCCGCAATATCTTTGCATTAAAAGCGGTGCTGCGGTCCAGGAATATCCCGGCAATGGCTGTGGGCACCGGTGCGGAAGCAATACGGCTCCTGTCGGCAGCTCATTCGGTAGGCGCTGTATTGATGGATATTATGATGCCCGATATGGACGGATATGAAACCATTGCCGCTATCCGCGCAATGCCCGGGAACAGGCAACTTCCGCTGATTGCCGTAACAGCAAAGGCAATGGTAGGAGATCGTGAAAAATGCCTGGAAGCAGGCGCCGATAATTATATTTCAAAACCGATTGATGTAGATGAATTATTGTTACAGCTACAGCAATATTTATCAGTATAAATGTGAGCAGGAACCCGGTAAGTGAACAGGAAGTATCCCTGTTGTTGAATGACGTACTTGAAAGATATGGATACGATTTTACAGAGTACGCCCCCGCCTCTATTAACCGGCGGGTAAATCACCTGTACCTGGCCGATCGTTTCCCCAGCTTTGCTGAATACCGCTACCGTATTATTTCCGACCCGGCATACGCATTACGTTTTGTAGAAGAGATCACAGTAAATGTAACGGAAATGTTCCGTGATCCTTCCTTCTACCAGGCATTGCGTACCCAGGTATTGCCGGTGCTGGCCACTTATCCTTCTATCCGCGTATGGCACGCCGGCTGTTCTACGGGGGAGGAAGTATACTCTTTTGCCATCCTGCTTCACGAAGCAAAGCTGCTGCACAAGGCGGTGATCTATGCAACAGATATTAATGCCGGCGTGCTGGAGAAGGGCCGTAAGGGAATGTTCCGGCTTTCACAGATGCAGCAATATTCCCGCAACTATATAGAAGCGGGCGGCCGGGAGGATTTCTCATCGTATTATACGGCTAACTATGAATATGCAAAGTTCCGCGAAGATCTCGGCAGGAAGATCATCTTCTCCCCGCATAACCTGGTAACAGATGGCTCCTTTAACGAATTTCAGCTGATCATATGCCGCAACGTGTTGATCTATTTTAATAAGAAGTTACAGGACAGGGTGCTCACGCTGTTCAGCGACAGCCTGGAGCAATTGGGTTTCCTGGCGCTGGGAAGTAAAGAAACCCTTAACTTCACCAGTGTAACCAGCAGGTTCCGGCAACTGGAAAGCAGGGAGAAGATCTGGCGGAAGGTGCAATTGTAATAACCAAACAGGTAGCCTATGAGCACAGCACCGTATTTATTTGTAATAGGTGGTTCAGCCGGTGGGTTGCAACCCATTTTAACACTGCTCCCGGGGCTTGCTGTCTCGATTCCGGCAGCCATCCTGATTGTTTTACATCGTCAAAGCCACTATGAATCTTTATTAACAGAACTGTTATCCGCCAGATGCGGCTTGCCTGTAGTGGAAGCGGCGGAAAAGGAGCCCCTGCAGCCAGCCACCGTTTACATTGCACCGGCAGATTACCACCTGCTGATAGAAACAGACCATACCCTTTCCCTGGACGATTCGGAGAAAGTGAATTTCAGCCGGCCGAGCATAGATGTTACCTTTACATCTGCAGCGCTGGCCTATGGAAGCAGCATGACTGCATTACTGCTTTCCGGCGCCAATATCGATGGTACGGAAGGTCTCATAGATGTACATAACGCCGGCGGAACCACCGCCGTGCAGGACCCGGCCAGCGCGGAGGTGGATTATATGCCCAAACAGGCTATTCTGCATGCTCCTGTCGATGTTATCCTGCAGCCCCATGAAATGGCGGCCTTCATTAACCGGATGGCAGGGGTATGATTATTGAAAGGCCATTGTAAAAATACAGAGGACAGTATCCCTGCATTGCCCGCTGGTTTTAACGAGTATATTGTATGATCTTAATTGTAGATGATAAGCCGGAGAATATATTGTCTATCAGGAAAACCCTGGAACTTTACCAGTTCGAGGTAGATACTGCGTTGTCTGGTGAGGAAGCGTTAAAAAAAATATTGAAGCACAACTATACGCTTATTATCCTGGATGTACAGATGCCCAGCATGGACGGCTTTGAAGTAGCCGAAGCGCTGTCTGGTCACAGCAAAGCCAAAGATATTCCCATCATATTCCTCTCGGCCGTAAATAAAGACAAACGGTTTATAGTAAAAGGATATGACTCCGGTGGCATTGATTACATTACCAAACCCGTTGATCCGGATATTCTCCTGATGAAGGTAAAAACGTTTTCCCGCCTTTACCAGCAATCCCAGGAGCTGAAGCAGATGCACCAGTCGCTCAAGGAAGAAGTAGAAGTAAGAAAGCTTGCACAGGAAGCGTTGATTGCACACCAGCAACAGGTGAATGATATGCTGGAACAGAAAGTAAGGGAAAGAACAGAAGAGCTGAGAGAGATCAATAAATCCCTGGAAGCCAGTAACCATGATCTGCAGCAGTTTGCCTCCGTAGCTTCCCATGACCTGAAAGAACCCCTGCGTAAAATTCAGCTTTTCGGAGCCATTTTAAGGGACCGGTTCCTGCAAACAGACCCTAACGCCCTCTCTTATATGGAAAGGATTGTTGGCTCGTCAGAACGCATGGCAAGGCTTATTAACGACCTGCTAAGCTATTCACGTTTATCCGTGGCAAGCATAAACGAAGTTACCGACTTCAATAAAATTATCGGGGAGATCCTGGTAGACCTGGAGTTGATGATCGTGGAACGCAATGCGGTCATCACTGTGGAGAAAATACCTCAGATTGAAGCGGTTCCGGGGCAAATACGCCAGGTATTTCAAAACATCATCAGCAACGCATTGAAATTTTCCCGCAAAGACGTTCCTCCCGAAATAAATATTTCCGCTGATACGGTCACCGATCTGAATCCCGATAGTGCGGCCTTCGCAGGGGGGCAATACTGCCGTATCATTATCCGCGATAATGGTATCGGGTTCAATGAAAAATATCTCTCTAAAATATTTACCATCTTCCAGCGCCTCCACACTTCCGATCTCTATGAAGGCACGGGCATCGGGCTGGCTATCGCCAAAAAGGTAATTGACAAGCACGGCGGGCTTATTACCGCCAGGAGCAGGGAAGGAGAGGGGGCCACCTTTATTATTGTATTGCCCCTGAAACAGCCCAGGACCCTGCCTGCCGAAATAAGCGAGGCATTGGTATGAACCGGGCATAAAAAAAGCCCGGCACTGAGTGCCAGGCTTTACGGGTGGAGGATAACGGGCTCGAACCGTTCACCTCAAACATGCCATGCTTGCGCTCTACCAGATGAGCTAATCCCCCGTTTATTGTTGTTCGGGATGCAAAAATATATTTTTTCCTGAAAACACCAACATTTTATAGAAAATCTTTGAAAATTCCTTCCACGGTTTCTTTTAAATCCTTTAGCAGTAAAGGTTTCCGTAATAATTTAACCACCATCGGATTCGCGTTGGTGCGGGTAATGTCCCCATAATCCAGCGAAGAGGACACCATCACGATATGACATTGCGATTTGATTTTTTGTGGATAGGTGTCAAAGGCCTGCAGGAATTCAAAGCCGTCCATTTCAGGCATCTGGATATCCAGCAGGATAACGGTGGGCGGAATTTTGGGCAACGCAATGTTGGAAGACAGGAATTCCAGTGCCTTATTGGCATTGGCAAATGATATCACCGTTCTGCTGATTTGTTGAAATCCGATCAACTTTTCATGCAGCAATAAATCAATCTCATTGTCATCAATCAATATGACTCGCAGGTCAGGTATCGAATTCATTTCTGTTAGGGATGGTAATTTCAAATTGGGTGCCTTCGCCATATTTGGACTCTACGTTAATGGTACCGCCTATTTTACTAAGCGCTTCCTTAACAATATACAAGCCAATACCACTACCAGGTTTATTATTATTTTTGGAACGGAAGAACATCTTGAAAATATTATTGAGATGCTCGCTTAAAATTCCGATACCATTATCACGTATGCAGATGGTGGCTTTATGCGGTTCTACTTTAACAGACAGGTTAACCATCGGGTTGGTCTCCTCCGGCTTCTGGTACTTAACAGCATTTGAAATAAGATTGTTTAAAATAACACTGATCCTGAAGGTATCGCCCCTGAAATCCACTGCCTGGTCTACATTGGTCTGAAAAAGGATCTGGGTATTCTGCGGTTTAAACGCAGTGATGCAGTCATTCAGCAGTGTATTGAAATCTATCCTTTCATATTCCACTTCCAGCCGGGAGTTGCGGTAGTACTCAATGATCTTCTGGATAAAATCATCCAGCTTTAATACACAGGCTTCTACCATATTCATATAACCGTTGGGGTCCACTATCGAATTATCCAGCCTGGATAAATTGATTATACCCAGTACAGACATCAGCGGGGAACGCAGGTCATGGGAAGTGGAATAAATGAAACGGTTCAGTTCATCATTCGTTTTTTCCAGCTCTTCAATCTTTTCCCGCAGTTGCTTGCGTGTACGGTATATTTCGTAGGCATTGTTGATGGTTTTATGCAGCTCATGCTCATCCCAGGGCTTTTTAATATAGGAATAGATATGCCCCTTGTTAATGGCGTCTATAATATCTTCCACATCCGTATAACCGGTCAGCAGGATACGCATCGGGTCGGGCAGCGTATCTTTTATTTCATTGAAGAATTCCACACCGGTAGCTACTGGCATCTTCTGATCGGCAATGATAATATGCACCATGATCTCTTTCAGCAGCAGTTTACCTTCCTGCGCTGAAGTAGCCGTATAAATCTCATAACTTCTGCGGAAGCTCGCTTTGAACGCATTCAGGTTATGAATCTCATCATCTATGTATAATATTCTTATGCGGTTTTCTTTCATTAAAAGACCTTACGGTTAATTACGATAAATGATTTGCGATATTAAGAGGTAAATATATAATAAATTCCGCTCCTTCGCCAGGGGCCGAATGCACGATAATCCTGCCTTTATGCTTCTCAATGATACTGAATACAATAGATAAGCCCAGCCCGGTGCCTTCCCCTACATCCTTGGTGGTGAAGAAAGGATCGAAGATCTTTTCCCGCACAGTTTCCGACATACCGATGCCGGTGTCTTTGATGGTGATAACAACGAAATTATTTTCCTGTTTTGTTTTTATGGAGATGAATTCGTTGTTGTGCTCTTTCTTGGATTTGATCGCATTCAGGGCGTTGCTGAAAATATTCATGAACACCTGGTTTATTTTACCGGCATAGCACTCAATTTTTGGCAGCTCCGCATATTCTTTTACAATGTTCACATAAGGAGGAATGGCATTGCGAAGTAATACCAGCGTGGAGTCCAGCCCTTCGTGGATGTCGATGGATTTCACCTCGCTCTCATCCAGCCGGCTGAAAGTACGCAGCCCTTTCACTATTTCCGCTGTACGGGTAGCGCCGTCTTCTATGCCCTTAATAAGGGAGGAAATTTCTTCATGAATATAATCAATGTCAATTTCTTTTTTGAACGCTGCAATATCCGCAAGCGACCTGGATATATCGGTACTTGCCGGTAATTCGTCATAACGGTTCAACAATTCTTTCAGATCGGCAATATCCAGTTTCAACGGTTTGATATTGGAAGTAACAAAGTTGATCGGGTTGTTGATCTCATGGGCAATACCAGCCGTGAGCTGACCAAGCGATGCCATTTTCTCTTTCTCTACCAGCCGGGTCTGGGCATCCTTGAGGTTTGTTAATGCGGTATTCAGTTCCAGGTTGGTCGCCTGCAGGTCTTCGGTCCTGTCTTTTACCTTACTTTCCAGGATGATGTTCTGTTCCCTTACCAGTCTTTCGTTTTCCTGCGATATAGCCAGCGCCATCTGCTGTGATGCTTCTTTTTCCGCTTTAAACACATTGATCTTATGTGCCAGCGCAAACGACAGCAACAGTACTTCTATACCAGAACCTATCTGCAGCGCGTAGTAGGTAAAGTTATTATAGGGCAGCACATTGAAATTGCGCAATACGAAAATGAATACGCTGCTCAGGAATACAGACCATGCCAACAGGAAATAACGGGCGTCTTTCACTCCTTTCAGGCTGATGCGCCAGGCAACAACAAAAGCCATCGTCGACGCCAGGAAAGCATCCAGCTGCACAAATATCTGCGCAAAGGTGTACATGTTCAGGAAAGTAGGGATCAGGCAAAGCAGGTACAGTATATTCACTACATTCATCAGCCTGTGCCCAAGCAGGTAATTCACCCTGGTGGACAGGAACTTCTGGATAAACGTGAGTGCGGTAATCCCGTTGAATATCGGTACCAGTACAGTGGCATGTGTAGCCAGCCATGTATTGTTGGGATAGAGGAAACGGAAGGAATACCCCTGCAGCGTTACCTGTGTAAGCCCTACGCAAATAATGTAGCTTACGTAAATAAGATAGCTGTTGTCGCGCGTGGATATAAAAATAAAGAGATTATAAAAGGCCATCGCCAGGATAACGCCCACGTATATACCAAAAATGAGCTCCCGTTTGTTGTTTTTTTCATAAACGCTTTCCGGCGTACCCAGGTAAATGGGCAGCTGCAGCTGTTCTCCGGCCTTTACTTTCAGGTAAAACTGCCGTGTTTCACCAGGCAGGAGCCGGAAGGGAAACTGGTAATTCTGATGATCATATCCCCGGTTCTTATAGGCGGTGAATTCTCCCAGCCGGGTTTGTTTAATGGTGCCATCGGGCATCAGTTCATACAGCGTGATGTCATCAATAATCGGGTATTCTACCTCCAGCAGCAGTTTCTCCGCTTTCGATTGGTTGTTGATGGAAAATCTCGCCCACTGTGTATATGGAGTGATCTGCAGGTTAGGCACATCCTGTTTGGAAACCCTGAAAGACTGCATGGGAGCGGAGGCGATGGTGAGGGTATCTGCCTTGTCGGTATACAGCTCCAGGTAGCCGCCTATCTGTAGCAGTGATTTACTGTTTTTAAATACAACAGGTTGCGCCGTTACATGGAACAGGGATATCAGGGTAAAGATTGACCATAAACCTACAATCTTATACAGCATCACGAATTAGATTTGTTATCAGGCTTGAATTTATGTGTTTTTTCAGAAATACTGTTCCCTTAATTGCTTACAGGGCGGAATGGACATGTGTAGGAATCCGGAGGTTGTAGTTTACCTCGTAGGAACCCTTAGGCCCCACTTCTATTTTAGACTGTATAGGGTTTTCACGCAGGTCTGAAATCAGTAGTTTCTCTTTCGGATCGGCATGGGGCAGTTCGAAACAATCGTCGATCAACATCGCAGTTGCCAGGAAGTCGTCTTTCGGGTAAAAGAAGGTACCCTTGTTGCCCAGCGATTCATCTATAACAAAACCCACGCGTTTCCCCACGCGTGTAGTAATAGGTGCGCACAATACATGATAGGTATCTATCGGTAACTGCGCGCTCAGCACAACACCTACTCTTACGAGTACCTGGCTGCCGATGCCCATTCCAGCCACTTCCTTGGAGTTCCATAACCCGCAGATCTCTGCACTGCCTTTCTTTACATAAGAATATATTTTTGGATCGTATTTGCCTATCGCCGTTTCAATGGGCAGTGGGAGCACGCCGTCAGCAAGCTGCACGCGTGCCCCACCATATGTTTTGGTACGAGTATCGTCCTCCACTATGATCACTATTGTATTCTCATGCTGCATCCAGTCAGCGTTACCGGAGGTGACCTGTGCTATGCCGAAATAAATTTCCAGCAATTTCAGGTGACCGGTATAAAATCTCATGCAAGCCTCAGGATCATCCGGAGCCCTAAATACCCTTACATTAATCATGACATTGCGGAATAGCGCTTATATAAGGCATAAGTATGTTAAACAATCAACTGCTCAAAATCAACATAATACCTGCCTGAACTCTTTAACTGATCCAGGGCGATACGACGGCATGTATCAGCCACCAGCGCTCCGCCCAGCACAACTGAAGAGGCGAGCTGAGGCCAGGTGGTAATAGTTTTGCCAATCTCGCCCAGGGAGTATTTCATCCTGGCCGACGCATTTTCAAGGGCCAGCATAGGGCTGAAGACCGGGAGTTTCTCCGCATCAGTCAGCCCCTTTAGGGTGTCAATATTCACCTCCGGTATCAGGCCATGCATAAGCGGCCTGTCCGGCTCAAGATCAAAACGTTCAATATCTATCATCCCCCTGTCGTTCATTTCCATAACAACAGGGATCTTCAGGGATTTTGCCTTTATCCTGCTCAGTATCTTAATATCCACGCCATCACATTCCTCCACAAAAATATCCAACACGCCCCCGGCAGTAAAGAAATCATCCATATTGGCTTCCGTCATGCCGTCTTCATAAATCTTTACTTTGATAAACGGGTCCAGCTCTGCAATTTCACGGGCGGCTATCACCACCTTGGGCACCTGCAGGTTGTGTATCCCGCAACGGATCCTGTTCATATTGGTAAGCTCCAGCCGGTCAAAATCGGCCAGCCTCAGCTCTCCGCAAATACGCTCCATTACCAGGGTAAGTGCAATCGACTGCCCAACGGATAACCCTACAATGCCAATCTTCTTCTTCGACAACACAGCAATTTCTTCGGCTGTGATCTTGTGCTGGTTCCTGCTGGTCCGCAATTCAATAAATTCAGGTTCATTCACAATATGTACCACCTGGCCGTTCCACGGATAGTACACCCATACCCCAAATTCTTCCGGGGAAACCCCACCAAGGTAAGCCTGTACTTTTTCTTCGTATTCAGCTGCAGTCAGGCGCTTAGCAGGATTCCTGATTTTCATCAGTTCCCTTAATTGAGAGTCGATATGGTCGTTTATTCGTAGATGCGGACGGGTTTTCAGAAGGCTTTCGAAGGACTGACGGTCTTTTTCGTCTTTCAGATCATAAAAAACAGGCTTGTAGTCATTGCTCTCATCCTGTTGTTTCCTGAGGTACTCTTGTATCATGTTTCCTGCTTTATCGAGGTTGGACCAGGTTTGCTTGCACTGGATTACGCTATATTATCATTATCGTTGTGTAAAGCAATTCCTGTTGCTCTTAGTATTAGTATTAGCTTAAAATTTAATTAAAATGTGATCGGTTATTACGTTGGCGTATTGGCGGGTTAATGAACAGGTCTTTGTTTGCCTGTCAGGCCCGGGATAAATATATCAGGCATCACACAATTAATTACAACTCATCACTGTAATCAAGATATGAATGTAAGGTAAAATAGTAATTTAATGTGAAAACAAAGTAAAAGTTTTCCTTTATTTTGATATTAAATTCCTGTTTTTATACTTTTACCTTAGCTTTAGTATTACTTTTCATCTCTTCCCACCAGCAAGATTTGGTTTAATATTTGCGGCTTTTTGCCACCTGACTCGATCTTTATTACTCAATAATATATTTAAATAATAAAACATGGATAAGAGAGAATTTCTCAAGCTTACCAGCCTTGCCGGCGCCGCAGTTCTGAGCGGGCCATTGAGCAGCCTGGCCACTTCTTCTGTATCCGGACAGCCGGCCTTTGCCGATCCTAAAGCTCCCTTCGTGCTTCCTGCGTTGCCTTACGGATATGATGCCCTCGAGCCCCATATCGATAAGCTTACTATGGAAATTCACCACGACAAGCACCATGCCGCGTACGTGAAAAATCTGAATGATAATCTCGCTGGTACCGCATTTGCAACCCTGTCGCTGGAACAAATCCTGAATAAAGTAACGGATAAAGACAAAGCGGTGCGCAACAATGGTGGCGGACATTATAACCACTCCCTCTTCTGGACGTTATTGTCGCCTACTAAAAAAACGCCCTCCGATAAGCTGAAATCGGCTATCACCGGCGCTTTTGGTAGCTGGGAAACATTCCAGACCAAGTTCAGTGATGCTGCTAAAACTGTTTTTGGATCCGGCTGGGCATGGCTCATTGTTACCCCGGAGAAGAAACTGGCTATCATTAACACCCCCAACCAGGATAATCCGCTGATGCATAATATTGTAAAAGATAAAGGCACCCCCATCCTGGCGCTCGATGTTTGGGAACATGCCTACTACCTGAAGCATCAGAACAAACGCCCGGAATATATAGAGGCGTTCTGGAATGCAGTAAACTGGGATGAAGTAGAGAGACGCTATAAGGCAGCAGTGTAGTGGATCGCCTTCGGCGATGGAAATTGTCTTGGAACACTGATTACGCTGATTTTACTGATTAGCCTGATTTTAATTTTGAGATTATAAAATGATTAGGGGAGATATAAGCGGATAACGCCTGTATCTCCCCTAAGCTTTACAGATACTTCCAGTAAATCTTTTTTAATCCATAAAATTAAAATCAGGCTAATCAGTATAATCAGCGTAATCCTGCTCCAAGACAATTTCCATCGCCGAAGGCGATCATTTCCGCTTCAGGAACACAAACCCGTTCTTTTCCCCGATCACCTCCAGGTTGGGATGATGCCGGTAAGGCTCGCTGTCGGTAATACGGCAAATGAAATAGGCCGGTTTGTCTATGGCTCCGTTCAGCAGCCAGTCTTCATTATAATAGTTCTTATTGGCATGCGGTTGCTCCCTTGAATAGTAATGCTGGGCATAACTATGGTAGGATAACGCTTTCACATATACGTCTTTACCCTGCAGGGAAATAAAGTAATCGATCGCTGCCCGCTGTGAATAAGCTTCTACCTTGGGTACAAAGTGTACCACCGTTACCTGTATCACCAGTATGGTACTGATAAACAAGCACAGCAGCCCTTTGCTGATCTGTTTGCGCAGCAGCAGTACGCTGCTTGCTATCACCAGTATAATATAGCCTATGCCATACCCGGCTTCCAATACAGACCAGGGTACATCGGCCTGTAGATTGGCTACGGCAAACTTATCGCCGATGTATGGGATCAGCATATTTTTGTACACGCCTACCAGCGGCAACGCAGCGATCGCGATTCCCAGTATTATCCCAATGAACAGTATCAGTGCCGTATTCCAGCCCCGCAGCCGCTGCTTACCTTCGGAAAGCAGGTATACCTGCCAGGCGGCCAGGAACGACAAAGGAAAATAACAAAGCGAGGAATAGTGTACAATCTTTGTTTTTACGATGGAAAAAAGGATCAGTACTACCCAGAACAACACCCACATCCACACCTTGAAGTCTTTTAGCTCGGTAGCGGCAGGAGTGGAGTAGATCGTTTTTTTCCTGCTCTGCAGGTAAGTGAAAAGGAAAGTGCTGGCAGGGAAGCAACCGATCAGTAACACGATCCAGTGATAGAAGAACGGACCGCCATGACCCGCATCTTCCGTGGTGAGCAGGCGGATCTGGTAGGCCACAAATTCATTTACAAACCACCAGCCATGCGCAATAATTTCGTACCCGAACCAGAGCAGGGTGGTGATGCAGGCAAACAAGGCAATTAATCCTATATGGGAAAACCGGATACTGATCTTTCCTTTGTTCCAGATCCAGTAGACCAGCAGGCACAGCAAAGCCACCAGTATAGCCACAGGTCCTTTGGTCAATACCGCCAGTCCCAGGAACAAACCACTGAGAATGGCCATTCGGAAAGGTTTGCTGTTGTATCCTATACGATAGGCAAAGTAGATGGCGAGGAAAATAAAAAAGTTGAAAGTAGGATCTATAATACCGGATTTAAAATAGAAATGCGGCAACCAGGAACCTGCATACACCAGGGCCCACCAGAAACCGAATCTTTCATCCACTGTTTTTTTACCAATAGCAAATAAACTGATCAGGGTGGCAATACCGATGATGGCATTAGGGAAGCGGGCGGCAAAATCATTGATCCCGAAAAGGTGCATGCTGGCAGCCTGCATCCATATGAACAAGGGTGGCTTTTCCCAGAAAGGACGGAAATCGATCTGCACCTGGCTGTAGTTATGGCTTACTATCATTTCCCGGGCTGCTTCTGCAAAGTTGATTTCATCCCAGTCAAATAAATGTACAGCCCCTAAAAAAGGTATAAATAGTAAAGCGGCCACCAGGGCGATCAATAGGTATTTCATTGAAAGTATTTAAAAAATTGTATGACGAACGGCCCGCTTACCGGCCGTTCGCCCTATGCCTTGCTATGTAGTGGCATTGGCCTGTAACAGGGCCTCTGCACATACTTCCGGAGACGACGTGGTATCCCGGAATTTAAAAAGTCCATATACAATAACGGTACTAAGTGTACCCACAATGCTACCCACATATACATCGGCAAAAAAATGCTGCGCCAGGTAAATGCGGGAGTAGCCGGCGCAGAGCGCCATTATTAATAACAATAATCCCAGCTTTTTATTGCGCCCGATAACAGCCAGGAAGCTGAACATACCAAAGGCGGCAGCAGAGTGACCGGATGGGAAACTGCAACTGCTGTGTACATTTACCCACTTTACCGTATGCACCAGCGTAGCCGTTTCATCGCCAAAATAGGAGATGGGGCGCGGGGCATTAAAATAATGTTTGGCCACCTGCACAATAATAGTTACCAGCAGCAATACGGCCAGCCCGATAAAGAATAGCCTGAACCGCTGGGTAATCAGCATCAGGAACAGCACTATTCCAAACATAATACCATCACCGAGGTAGGTTAGCCCGGTAACAATTACATCCCCCCAGTCGGAATGTTCCCCGTTTATACTGAGAAACAGGTCCCGCTGACTGTAAGTTGTTAGCATTACTCCACCTACTATTAGCCATAGCAGGAAGGGCAGGAAGAACCAGGAGTTCTTTCTGAACAGTGTAAACAGCGTTTTCAATTTTGTAGGTTTTAATTGTAGGTTGTTAAGTCTTAAATCTCTTTAAGGACTTCTTTCTTTTTAAATCTATGTAAGAACTTTTTTACTTTTTGAATAACGCGAAAATAGTATTCTTTATTAAAAAGCTGTGAATCATTCATAGCCTTAACAATAAGGAAACCTGCAATAGGGAGTAATACCATATTTGATAGCCACATCCCCGACCAGGTGAACATCACGCCACTTCTGGCCATCTTTTCACCGATCATGAAAAATACATTAAAAATCACAAAAAAGATCACGGCAAATACCAGCGGGGTACCCAACCCTCCTTTCCTGATAATGGAGCCCAGCGGGGCGCCAATCAGGAACATAACAATACACGCTGCGGCAAGAGTGAATTTACGCTGCCATTCCACTTTGTGCATCAGGATCACACTATGCTTATCTTCAAACTCCTGGGTAGGCTGTTCAAGGGCGCTCTGGGTTTCACGTACATTCTGTTCAGCCCTGTCCAGCACATTACGGCGGCTTTTCTCCGGTATGATGTCTTCAAAGTCCTTTACCTTCACCGGGGGGGCGCTGGCGGCCCAGGCGGAATCTTTCCATTTGAAGAAGGGATAACGTACCGTTACATATGCATTTACTGTTTTACTGAACTGGTTCTCCACTTTCTGCAGCGAATCTATGGCCACATCCAGCTG
>NZ_DATCRD010000344.1:0-7202 GCF_036569185.1 Chitinophaga sp. | reverse complement strand
GCCCATCGGCCTGCCTACCACGCCTGAGATCACTTATGGGTTCGGGTTCTCCTTTGGCTACAAACAGTTCGACCTGAGCTTCTTTTTCCAGGGCTCCGCGCGTTCCTCCTTCTGGATCAGCTCTTACGAGATATCGCCTTTTGTGCTGAACGGGGGCGGCCAGCATGGCCTGTTACAGGCCATTGCGGACGACCACTGGAGCGAAAGTAACCGTAACCTCTACGCCATGTGGCCACGCCTCAGCGATTACTTCGTGAACAACAATAACCAGACTTCCACCTGGTGGATGCGCAGCGGCGATTTCCTCCGCTTAAAATCGCTGGAAATGGGATACACTTTTCCCAAAAGCCTGCTGGATCGTGTGCGCATGACCAACGCCCGCATCTATGCCAATGCCTCCAACCTTTTTGCCCTCAGCAAATTTAAAACCTGGGACGTGGAAATGGGCGGCAACGGGCTTGGCTACCCGGTGCAAAGGGTTATCAACCTGGGTATAACACTGGGACTTTGATTCACTGTTTAATGATGCAAAAATGAAACATTCCATTACATACAATATACGCCGCGGCCTGCAATGGTGCCTGCTGTGCATACTCCTGCTCTCTGCGGCCTCCTGCAAAAAATTCCTCGACGTGGTGCCGGACAACGTGGCCACTATTGATAACGCATTTACCATGCGCGCAGAAGCAGAGAAATACCTGTTCACCTGCTACTCCTATCTTCCCAGCAGTGCTGACCTCTCCTCTAACCCCGCACTGGTGGCGGGCGACGAGTTCTGGATGGTACGCCCCTACAGTACCAGTGAAATACCCTGGCAGATAGCGCAGGGATTCCAGAGCGCCAACATTGTGTATATGGGTAACTGGACCCAGTACTACAAAGCGTTGCGCGATTGCAACATCTTCCTGGAAAATATTCATAAGGTGGTAGACATGCGGCAAACAGAAAAAGACCGCTGGAGCGCAGAAGTGATTTTCCTCAAAGCCTATTACCACTGGTTGCTGCTGCGCCAATACGGCCCTATCCCGGTGATCCGTTATAACCTTCCCATTTCCAGCACTGCGGAAGAAACCAAAGTACCGCGGGAACATGTGGATACCGTGTTCAACTACATTACTCATTTGCTGGATACTGCCGCAGCCGGCCTGCCTGAAATTATTGCCGACAGGTCCACCGAACTGGGACGCATTACCAAACCCATTGCTATGGCCATTAAAGCCAGGGTGTTGGTAACCGCTGCCAGCCCGCTTTACAATGGTAACATCGATTACGTAGCCTTCAAAAATACGGATGGCAGCCCCCTGTTCAACACCACCTACAGCGCCGATAAATGGAAAGTAGCCGCCGAGGCCTGTAAAGCCGCCATCGATGAATGCGAAGCCACCGGCAACCTGCTTTACACCTTCAGCCAGCTGGGGGTAACGCTGTCGGATACACTGACCAGGCAAATGTCGATACGTAATAGTCTTTGTGAACAATGGAACCCTGAGATCATCTGGTGCAACCCTACCGGCGGCACCTATGAGATGCAGCGGCAGGCTATGCCCCGCCTCGATCCGGCGCGCATAGGCAACGAATCCGTACTCGGCTCCCTGGCCCCTACCATGAAAATTGCAGAACAGTTCTATACGGATAAAGGCGTGCCGATGAGTGAAGACAAAACCTTCGACTATGCCGGCCGCCTGAAACTCAGAACCGCCGTGAAAGCTGAAGGAGAACTGATCCAGGAAGGATATACCACCGCCGCTATGCACTTCAACCGGGAGCCCCGCTTCTATGCTGACCTTGCATTTGACGGCGCTATATGGATGATGCAGAAAAAAATGTTTCACATAGAATCCAAAGCAGGCCAATGGCAAACCCGTAAAAACATTTACGATAATAATACCACCGGCTACTTTGCGAAGAAACTGGTGAACTGGAAAAATGAGATCCTCGAAGGACAGGGCCTGTTCATAGAAAATCATCCCTGGCCGGAAATGCGCCTGGCCGACCTGTACCTGTTATATGCAGAAGCATTGAATGAAGAACAGGGCCCTCAACCAGCCGCCTTCACTTACATCGATAAAGTAAGGGACCGCGCCGGGCTGAAAGGCGTGCAGGCTTCCTGGACCGCTTACTCCAAGCAACCAGCCAAGTTCCAGACCAAAGAAGGCTTCCGCCAGATCATCCAGCAGGAAAGACTGATAGAACTGGCCATGGAAGGCGCCCGCTTCTGGGACCTGCGCCGCTGGAAAAGGAGCATGGAAGAACTGAACAAACCTGTTACAGGATGGGATGTGGACCAATCGGACCCCGTATTCTACTATCGTGTAAGAACGCTGTACCGGCAAACCTTCCAGACCCGCAACTATCTCTGGCCTATCGAAAACCAGGACCTGCTCAACAATCCTAAACTGGTGCAGAGCTTTGGATGGTAATCTTTCATTTACTTAAACCGTACGCCACATGAACATCAATAAATATATACTGCCGATCGCCTGCCTGTTGCTGGCGGCTGCCTGCAAAAAAGAAACCCATCAGCCGGTAAATAGCTCCGGCGAAAAACCGGGCATGGTCACCAATCTCAATGTGACCAACATGCCCGGCGCTGCAAAAATCACTTACAGCCTGCCGGATAACAAAGATATCCTGTATGTAAAGGCCGTGTATACTATAAGACAGGGAGAGAAACGCGAAATAAGATCATCTTACTATAATAACTTCCTGGTGGTAGACGGCTTTGGCGATACCGCTACCCACGAAATTTCCCTGTACGTGGTAAGCCGTAATGAAACTGCTTCCGACCCCGTGACCACCCACATTAAACCATTATCGCCCCCCATGCTGAACGTCCGTAAATCGCTGGAGATAAAAGCGGATTTCGGTGGCATCAATATCAGTTTTAAAAACGATAGCAAAGCAGATATCGCTATTGTTACGCTCACCAACGACTCCTCAGGTGTATTCGGCTCTTCCGATGTGCATTACACCAAACTGGAAAGCGGCAATTACTCTGTCAGGGGCTTCGCTGCGGAAAAAAGGAAGTTTGGTTTTTATGTGCGCGACCGCTGGGGCAACCAATCGGACACCATTATCCAGGAACTGGTGCCCATCTTTGAAAAGCTGCTGGATAAAGCGAATTTCAAAGAAGTAAAATTACCGGGAGATGTGGATTATGGTTGGGGCCTTCCTATCCCCAATCTCTGGAACGGGACCTTATGGCATTCAGCAGATAAACTGGATGGCATGCCCATGTCTATCACCTTCGACCTCGGCGTTACCGCGCAGCTGAGCCGCATTACCCTGTGGCAACGCCCCAACGAATGGATCTATTTACAGAACAACGTGCGCAAGTTTGAAATATGGGGTTCCACCAATCCCGCTTCCGATGGCAGCTGGGACAGCTGGACCCGCCTGGTGGAACATACCGTGATCAAGCCTTCCGGCCTGCCGGTAGGACAAAAAACACAGGATGATATAGACGCTGCCATTGCCGGTGAACAAATGACCGTGCCACTGGATGCCCCGCGTGTAAGGTATATCCGTATAAAAATACTCCGCACCTGGACAGACGGTGGTTATGCTGCCAACATCCAGGAGATGAAGTTCTGGGGCAACGACAAATGATGATCATCTACCTAAAAAAAATTCTATGCGCATACTTCATTATATGATACTTGCCAGCGTGCTGCTCATCAGCGCCTGCGCCAAACAAGACGACTATAAAAAATACCTGGGCAACGGCGAAATACTGTATACCGGTAAAGCCGATTCCCTCCGGGTACATGCCGGCCGTAACCGCGTACAGCTGTCCTGGTTGCTGATCTCTGATCCGAAGATCAGTCGCGCCAAAATATACTGGAACAACCGGAAAGACTCCGCCATGCTGGATATAAAACGCACCAGCGGAGTAGACACCATCCGTTATATCATCAGCAACCTGGAAGAACGGGCCTATACTTTTGAAGTATACAACTTCGACCGCGATGGCAATACCTCCGTTCGCTCTGAAGCTACCGGTTTTGTATATGGCCGTTTTTATGAAGACGCCTTGCTGACCAGGGCTTTCAGCAATGCAGAAATGAAGAACGGGCAGGCCGAAATAAGCTGGGCCAACATCGATACCACCGGCGGTATCATTGGTATGCAGCTGCAATACACCACCAGCGACAACGTAGCACATGATACCATTGTTGCCGCCCAACCGGAAGGACAGGTGACCGTGCTCCCCAACTATCTTTCCATGAGCAGCTTCCGCTACCGTACTTTGTACCAACCCGATAAACTGGCCGTGGATACCTTCTATACTCCCTTTGAAACAAAAGCCGTAAAGGAAGATATCACGCAAACGTATATACGTAACCCGGGCTCCCCGTTTGAACTGGATAATAATAAACCGTTTGGCGGCCGCTTCGGGCAGTTGAAAGACTGGCAATACAACGCCGAAGCGGAAAAGAACGGCACCTATGACAACATCGGCGGTACCGGCCGCCTTACCCTCTGGATCTGGGACAACGGCGCCATCACCAATGGTAAGATCTACCAGACCTTTACCCTGCCCGCAGGTGAATACCGCTTTGAAGCAGACGTTTCCAACATCGACAACACCCTGGAAAACACCTGGCTGCTGGTAGCAGCAGGCAACGCCCTCCCGGATGTAGACCAGGCAGGCACGGCGCTCAGCTCCGCCAGGTTGGTGAACAATAATAATAAATATGCTTCTGCCGCATTCGTGCTCACCGCGCCAACCACCGTTACCGTTGGATTTGCCGGCACGCTTTCCAATCCGTCGCAACAAACCATCCGTGTCAACAAAGTATTACTGATCAGAGATAAATAGACACTAAGAACATGAACAAACAACTCAGGAAATTAGGGATCATCCTGCTTTTATGCAGTCCCATCGTTACACTGCAGGCGCAGGAGAAAAAAAAGATAGGCAACGAAACAACTGCCCAGAAAGAAAAACGCATGGCCTGGTGGACGCACGACCGCTTCGGTATGTTCATCCACTGGGGCCTGTATGCCCTGCCGGCACGCCACGAATGGGTGAAGCATAACGAACGCCTCACCAATGAACAATACCAGAACTACTTCGACCTCTTCAACCCTAACCAGTTTGACCCGAAAGCATGGGCCAGACAGGCAAAGGCCGCAGGCATGAAGTATGCGGTGCTCACCACCAAACACCATGAAGGGTTTTGCCTGTTCGACAGTAAGTACACCGATTACAAAGCCACCAATACCCCGGCCCACCGCGACCTGGTACGGGAATTTATAAACGCCTTCCGTGCGGAAGGGATTAAGGTGGGCTTCTACTATTCACTCATCGACTGGCACCACCCGGATTTCACCATCGACGGCGTACACCCGCAACGTGTAGACAATGGCGCCGACAGCACCTATGCCCGTCTCAATAAAGGCAAGGACATGAACAAGTACCGCCAGTACCTCCGCAACCAGATCACGGAACTGCTTACCCAATATGGTAAAATAGATATCCTCTGGCTCGACTTCTCCTATCCCGGCAAAAACGGTAAAGGCAAAGACGACTGGGATGCGGTGAACCTGCTGAAAATGATCCGTAAACTGCAACCCGGCATCATTGTAGACAACCGCCTCAACCTGGAAGAATATGAAGACGGCGCCGACTTCCTCACCCCCGAACAGGTGAAAGTGGAAGAACTGGCACAGTACCGCGGCAAAACATGGGAAACCTGTCAGACCTTCTCCGGCTCATGGGGCTACTACCGCGATGAAAACTCCTGGAAAAGTACGCACCAGCTGCTGGAGCTCCTGATAGGTTCCGTAAGCGGCGGCGGTAACCTCATCCTCAACGTAGGCCCCACCGCCCGCGGCGTATTCGACTACCGCGCACAGAATGCCCTCGGCAATATAGGCGAATGGATGAAAGGCAATAGTGAATCCATTTATGGCTGCACCTATGCGCCGGATAATTTCACCACACCGAAAAATACCATGCTGACTTATAATCCTGACACCAAAAGGCTATATGTGCACCTGCTGGAGTACGGCAGTAAACTCTCATTACCAGGGTACAAAGGCCGCGTTAAATACGCACAGCTACTGCATGATAACTCGGAAGTGAAGTTCACTACAGACGGGGATAACCTGGTGCTGAGCCTTCCGGAGAAGCAGCCGAATGTGGAGATCCCTGTGGTGGAGTTGGTGCTGAACTAGGGCGCCGGAGCGGATTTTGTCTGACTCAGGATTATGATGATTTCGCTGATTACACTGATTTTATTATATAAAAAGGGATAGAAGTATTTACGCCTTCTATCCCTTTTTATATAATAAAATCCCAAAAATATAATCAGTATAATCAGCGAAATCATCATAATCCTGAGTCAGACAAAATCCGCGGCGGGCAGTGTTAGGCTACCTTAAATAAAAATAGGCGCAAAATATTCTTACAGCCCCAATTTCTGCAACACGTAGATATCAAACCAGGTTGGAATATCGTTAGTTTCGATCTTCAGCGTTTCTCCTCCTATTACTTCAGCAATCAGGCGATAGGTATCCCCTGAATTATCAAAGAAAAAACAACGATGGCAATAAGGAAGCATATCAGCAACCAGATCCATAGACTTTACATATCGCTCCCTTATTTTTTGTTCATTGACAGGGTGTCCTCCCTTCTTCACCCTTTCCATAACACGGTTCACATTGATATCAGCTGATTCTGTAGATATAAAATACAGATAGTTTTTAAACCCTGCTGCAAAGGCATTTTGTAAAATATTCAATTTAGACGGATGCGACATAACTGTCTCAAAGGAAAAAGTTTCTCCTTTGGCAATTAGTAGCCTTCTTAAGTATTCAGAAATCAGGGCTGCTTCATAGCTGTTTGAATCGTCTCCAATAGTAATAACGTTATTCGTAAGATTCAGATCAATAATAAATCCATCCTCCCTGGCTTTCTGCAGTAGCGTGGATTGTTCAAGGTATACATTAAATTCTGTTGTATCTGCTTCAAGGTTATAATCTCCGAGTTAACAAATCCTTTCTCTTTGGCAGCCTTCTCAATATCATCTGCATTTATATAGGTACCAGTATTATAGGCTTTCTGGATCTCTTTTATAATCGTGCTTTTACCAGAGCCATTAGGACCTGCAAAAACACGCATTCTTTTAGGGCTTTTTGCCGACATGTATAGTTGCGCCTTTTACGAGTTTACGATCTCTGTAAATATCATTGGA
>NZ_DATCRD010000343.1:0-42442 GCF_036569185.1 Chitinophaga sp. | reverse complement strand
CCGCTATTGATGGAATATTGCCCGCGTATTTTGATGGAAGTTCCGGAACCGGGTAACCCGTTCGACTGGGATACTTCCACACCGGCCATCCGGCCCTGCAAAGCGTTGATCACATTGCCAACGGGCTGGTCCTGTATGGTTTTGGAGTCTACCCTGGCGATGGAACCGGTGAGGTCTTTACGGGTAGAAGTACCATAACCGATCACCACTACTTCATTCAAACTTCCTGCAAGCGGCGAAAGCACTACTTTAACAGCGGTTTGATTGCCCAGGTCCATCTCCCTGGTTTTATAGCCGATATAGCTAAAGATAAACGTCTTAATGCCAGCCTCTGGCACCACGAGGTGAAACTGCCCATTCTGATCAGTAGCGGTACTTATGCTATTGTTGTTTTTTACTCTTACAGTAACCCCTGGGATAGGATCGCCGCTTTCATCTACCACAATACCAGATACCCGGATATCCTGTGCGGTGGGAGAAGCTGTTTTTTCTACGGGAGAAATTAAAATCTTATTGTTTAGCTCTGTTATCTTAAAATCCTTCGGATCAAACAGCAGGTCCAGGATTTCTTTAACGGAGTGTTTACCGAGCGGGAGACTGACATCTTTAAGACCGGAGAGATCTTTATTGCGATATACAAACCGGAAATCAGTTTGTTGTTCTATTTTTTTAATGGCTGAAAAAACGGATTCATTTTGAAGTTCTACCATCACTTCCACCCTCGAAGTGCTTTGCCCGTTGCCAGGCGTAGCCGATATCAGTTGAACAGTTGCAAAAGTGATAATAGCTGTAATCAGGCTTAAACGCATAATCTGACGAATTACATTTCGTGAGTTACTAAAAGCGGGAAGGTCTGGACAGACTTTTCCTCCCTCTGCTGGTTTTGCAGAAAATTTCATAATTTTAAATGTTTAAATGATTCTCCAAATTGTTTAACGATTTGCTCCAATTAGCGTTAGAGCAAAACAATTACAGCTCCCTGTTTAGCGACAGGGAGTTTCTGTCAGATACGCATGTGATATAATTCTTTCCTCATCCTTTTGGTTAATAATGATTAATTGCCAGTTTACCGGCTGATTGATTGGTTGATTTATGAGTTGGCTGGTTATTGATTTTCTAGTTATTACAATTTTTCCCGGTGATCATAATTTCGTCCGGTAAGATCTTATATTCTGCATCGTTAAAAGAAGTAATGACTTTCAGGATCTCATCAAGACTTTCCCCTTTCAGGAAGGTGGCCGTAAAGCGGCAGTTTTTCCCCTCATCGTTTAAAAAAGTGATCTTAACATTAAACTTTTGAGAAAGTATGGCAGCAGCCTGTTCCATCGTAATATTTTCAAAGAACAGGTCATTTTTCTGCCATTGTACAATTTCTTCCGCCGCTACTTTTACCAGGTCGGGCTTTTTATCATCCGTATGAAAAACCATCTGCTCATTGGGCGTAAGGATTCCCAATACTTTATGTTCATCCGCTACGCTCACTTTCCCGGTGGTGACTGTTACAATAATCCCGCTGTCCCCGTTCAGGGTTTTTATGTTAAATGCAGTTCCCAGTACCGTTGTTTTCAGTTTACCCGATTCTACTATAAACGGGCCGGCAGGATGAGGCTGTATCTCGAAATATCCCTCTCCATTCAGCTTCACCGTCCTGGTGGCGCCGGTGAATTGCTCAGGGTATTCCAGGGTGCTGTTGTTGTTCAATATAACGGTGCTTCCATCGGGCAGGACTATTTTTTTATGTTCAGACCTGGCCACCGCGTTCACCAGGGGTAAATGATCCGGGTTATGCGGACGATCAGAGAATTTTGAATAAAACAGCAGGGTACCGATGCAAAGGAGCACAGATGCAGCCGCCCATCCCATCCAGGGCCGGAATACCAGCAGGCGGGACCTTTTCGGCGGATTTACGATCTGTTCAAAGATCCGGTTGGCAGCCTTATCATCCAGTGTCATTAATGCCGATTCGTTGTCCCAGCTTTCGTTCATCAAAGCTTTTACCTCCTCCAGGTTACTTTGCTCCTGCAGCAGGAATTGCATCAGCTCCGCCTCTTCAACAGGCGTAATATCGTTGCCGGCATATTTCTTAATTAAATAGCCGATTCGTTCGTTTTCCATAAAATTCTTATATGAACGGTTGTTCAACACGCTCTATAATAGCTGACGAACGGGAATTAAAAAAGGAGTAGTGGGAGAAAAAATTATTTATAGATCCCGAGAAGTACCAGCGAGATCAATGACAAGGAGCTGCCATCTTTAAGATGTGCTTTCAGGTTTTTTATAGCTTCCCTTAAATGCACCTTTACTGTTAATGGGGAGATATTGAGTTGTTTGGCTACCTCTTTTTGCTTTAACCCGTCGATGTAACACATCTGGTAAACGAGTTTCTGCTGTTTCGGCAACTGGTCTATTGCCATGGCCATATATGCCCGGGAATCTTTAAGCATAATATCTTCCTCGGTGGCATTATCGAGGTCCGACCATTTTTGTTGGGTATCGTTGGCGGTTTTATAATCCAGCGCCCGTTTCCTCAGCGCGTCAAAGGTAAGGTTGTTGGTCACTGTCCTGATAAATCCCCCGAAATTGCTGATTCCCGGTAAGCTGTCTCTTTTTACCCAGATCTTCAGGAACACCTCCTGTACAATCTCTTCGGAAAGCTCTTTTGATTTCAGGTACCGGAAGGCATAGGTAAACACCCGGTTGCCATAGGCGTCAAAAATTAGGCGAAATGCTTGCTGATCACCACCTGCTATTTTTAATAATAGTGATTTATCATCCCCCAAATCTCTGTTTTGCATACGTAAAGTTAATACTTTAGCGATAAATTTTCGCAGGGGATAACATATTGGGGGATCCGCCGGAAAGAAGGTATCAAAAACAATTTGAATGGCATGAACATCGCGCTAGCGAAATTTCAGATAAAAATTATTTTTGATACGCCTTCTTCCTTTTTTGAATTTACAACTCAGCAGCATATCCTCCTCTCCAGGCAAACTCCTCCTTCAAACCAGGATACATTTTCCGGAACATCACGTAGGTTACGCTTACCATTACAAACGCAATCACCGCATCCAGCGTTGCCGGCAAACCCAGTACGGCGAGTTTTGAGCCAAAGGCAAAAATGATATCGAAAAATATCCCGGCAAATACCCATTCTTTTAGCCGGAGCAGTTTACCGGGTGTTAAAAGCACGGCAACACCCGATAACTTGAAAACACCAAGTAAATAAATGAAATGCGCAGGGTATCCCAATTGCTGTGTAATGCCCCACACCACAGGGTTCCCGGTGATCTCAAAAAAGCCGCTTGCTCCAAACCATAAAGAGGTGAGTACGGCGCCTATCCAATAAATTGTTGTTACTGTTTTCTGTGTCATGACTGGTAGATTTAGTGTTAATGATGACACAAAATTGCTGCAGGAAAAGGGAAGCATCCAGTCATTTTAGGGTGAAACGGACAAAGTGAGGCGCTGATCAGACAATTGGTTACTTTAACCAATTCACGATGGTAATGCCACCGAGATATCCCATAATAAGCACTACCAGCCATCCTGCCAGCTGCATCCATACCGGGTGCCGGTAATGCTGCAGCAGCCTGGCGCTGTTGGCCGCTACCAACACCACTGCCAGGGCAACCGGCAGAATAAGCCCATTAAGCGCGCCTGCCATCAGCAATAGTTGTACAGGATTACCTGCCAGTACAAAAACGACCGTAGAGAAAAGTATAAAAATACTGATGAGCCAACGCTCATTGGCTGCGATAAAAGGATGGAAAGTTTTCAGGAAAGAAACGGAAGTATAAGCTGCGCCTACTACCGAAGTAATGGCAGCGCTCCACATAACGATCCCAAAGAAGCGGTAGCCGATCTCTCCTGCCGCTATCCGGAACACAGATGCGGGTGGATTGCCGCTGTCCAGCACCGCGCCCTGCATAATAATCCCCAGGGCGGCCAGGAACAGCAGTACGCGCATAACAGCGGTGATAATAATACCACTTACGGCACTACGGTTAACAAAGGGTATCTGCGTGGTGCCACTGATACCGGCATCCAGCAACCGGTGCGCGCCGGCAAAACTGATGTACCCTCCCACTGTTCCGCCCACCAGGGTAACAATGGCTTTTGTATCAATCACCGCCGGCCATACGCTTTGCCGCACCGCCTGCATCACAGGCGGATGAGAACTCACTGCTACATACAATGTGAGCAACACCATAAGGATACCCAGCCAGCGGGTGAACTGATCCAGCACATTACCTGCTTCCTTCATCCAGAAGATAAACAACGAGATACCACAGCTCAGTAATGCCCCGTAAACAGTATCCATACCGGTAAGCACCTGTAGTCCCAGGCCGCAGCCGCCTATATTGGCAATATTAAAGGCCAGGCCGCCAATCAGCACCAAAGCCGCCAGCACATAGCCCAGACCGGGCAGCAGCGCGTTCGCCAGATCCTGCGCACGGTACCCCGAAACAGTGAGCACCCGCCAGATATTCAGCTGGGCGCCGATATCCAGCAATACAGATATCAGTATTACAAATCCAAAAGACGCCGCCAGTTGCTGCGTAAATACGGTTGTTTGTGTAAGGAAACCGGGGCCGATGGCAGAAGTGGCCATGAGAAAGGCGGCGCCCAGCAGTACGGAAGATTTTTGTTTGCTCAAGGCCTTTGTATAGTTAATTGGTGATCACGTAATGCCGTGTTGATGGTGCGCGCAAATGCCACGGCATGAGCGCCGTCGCCATGTATGCAGATCGTTTCCGCGGTTATCGGAATCGTATGCCCGTTAATGGTAGTTACCTTTTGCGTGGTGACCATCTGCAGCACCTGTGCAATGGCCAGCTCTTCTTTTTCAATCAACGCGCCGGGATGTGAGCGGGGCGTAAGGGATCCGTCGTCCTGGTAGGTCCGGTCGGCAAATACTTCGCTGGCCGTTGGTAGTCCCGCTTCCCTGGCAGCCGTGATCAGCCAGCTGTTACTGAGCCCGAAAAAACAAAGGCGGGGGTCCACATCTTTCACCGCTTTCACGATCACCCGCGCCATAGCCTGCGATCTGGCGGCCATGTTATACAGAGCGCCATGTGGCTTTACATGCCTCATAGCAGTGCCCAGCGATTTGCAGACCAACTGCATGGCATAGAGTTGCGTGGTAATAAGCTCATATAATGCCTGATCTGAAAGCTGCTGTTCTGTTCTGCCAAAATTCTCCTTATCGGCAAACCCCGGATGGGCGCCAATAGCTACCTTATTTTCAAGCGCCAGCGTGGCGGTATGCAGCATGGTATCATGATTGCCCGCATGATAACCACAGGCAATATTTGCACTGCTGATAAAAGGCATAATGGCGGCATCGTTGTCCAGCCCCTCTCCCATGTCACAGTTAAGATCTATACAATGCATAATAATAGTTGTTAAGCAGGCTGCTGTTGCAGCCATTCTTCCAGTCGTAATTTACAGGCATTTTGAAGAAGGTGCAAGTCCTGTTCCTGTTTCCACAACTTTGCCATCGCAGCTTTTTCGTCGGTCATACTGAAATGCAGCTCCTGCTGCGGCATATGTTGTGCAAGGGCAGGCATATCTGCGGTGATCACATGCGCCAGCCTGGCGTATCCACCGGTGGTCTGATGATCTGCCATCAATATAATGAGCTGCCCATCGGGCAGCAGCTGTATAGTGCCTCTTGTGATGCCGGCAGATAGTTGTTCCTTCTGCGGTTGAATGGCCAGCGGCGGGCCATTCAGGCGAAAACCCATACGGTCGCTTTGTTCTGTTAACCTGAATGCAGCACTGGTAAATTGCTTACGGGCGTTCTCCTGTAACAGGCTCCATTGACTGCCAGGTAACGTGTGTATGAGGCTTTTTGTAGTGTACAGGTGGTTTACATCGGCGGTCCATGGTAATGCTACGGCTTCTTTGCCCCGCAGCCACGATGGAGGAATACTGCCTGCCTTAAAATGCAACCGGTCATTTTTTTTCAGTGAACGGCCTTCCACACCGCCGGCGCCGGCCTTTAAGTGGGTGCTGTAGCTTCCCAGCCAGGGCTGTAGTACAAGCCCGCCCTTTACCGCCAGGTAGCAGCGCGCACCGGAAACGGGCCTGCTGAAACGCAATACGGTTTGCCTGCTCACCAGTACCGGCCTGTTGATATCCAGTGGCCTGCCATTGATAACAGCGCCAAAATCAGCACCGGATAAGGCTATCATGGCATCTGTTTCAAAGAGGAAAGCAGATGCGGGAAAATGTAATTCAATCGCCGCTTCATACATATCGTTTCCTACGAGGCTGTTGGCTACGGCAAGCGCTACACGGTCCATAGCGCCACCGGGATTAATGCCCAGGTGCTGGTAACCGTACCGTCCTGCATCCTGGATGGTATCCATCAATCCTTGTTGTACTACCTGTATCAATGTCTTATGCTGTTAAATGTATCAAATAGTATGCGTCATCTCCCGGAAGTCGGCCAACGATACCGGTATAAACTTTACCTGATCGCCAGGCCCGCAATAGCAGGGATTTTCTGCAGCGGCATCAAATAACTGCAGGGGGGTACGGCCAATAATATTCCAGCCTCCCGGTGATTCCTGGGGGTATATCCCTGTTTGTGCGCCGGCAATCCCTACACTTCCGGCCGGCACTTTTACACGGGGATGTTTTAACCGGGGCGTTACCAGCTGGTCGTGCACCTTGCCCATATAAGGAAAGCCAGGCAGGAAGCCCAACATGTACACCGTATAGGTTTGTGCGGTATGCAATGCTATGATCTGCTCCGGCGGGATATTTTTTCGTTCAGCCATTACCGGTAGATCAGGTGCAAGGGAAGGATGATAACATACCGGTATCTCCAACAGGCGTGACGGACCAGGAGCAACGGCAGATGCGTTGTTCAGTGTTGCGGTGATCAGGTTACTGATGGTTTCAACGGTGTAACCATGCTGTTCCCGGTACAGCAACACCGCATCATATACAACGGTTAAAGAGGCATATGCCGGGATGATATCCAGGATATAAGACTTCCTCAGTTGGCGCAACCCGTGGAATGCCTGCATTACCTGGCGATGGATTTCGCCGCCAATCTGCTGTTCCCATTCAATAATAACGGCCCGGTCGCCCAATGGAGATATACGGTAGTTGCTGTGCATATGTTGATGAAGATAACAACTTTAAAACATATTGCACATCAACGGGATTTCATTTTTTTCTTAATACCAGTCCAGCTCTTTCAGTTTTACGGTACCGGAAAGATTGATGGAAGTTAACCGGCAATTATCGCAGTCGAATGTTTCCAGTTCAGCAAGCCCCCTGATATCTACGGATGGGATCAGGTTGTCGGCCGCCCTGAAAAAACGTAAACCCGGTATTTTGGTAAGATCCATGTGATGTGCGATCTGGTTACGACGGATCCATATGTCTTTCAGGGCAGGGCAATTATCAAATTTAAGCTCACGAAGTTCGTTGGTATGGGCATGCAGTTCCACCAGCTCTGTTAAATTACTTACATCCAACCGTGTGATCTCATTAAAACCTATGCTCAGGACCTGTAACTTTTTCAAACCGGAAACATCAATGGTTTTGAGCTTGTTTTTATGGCAACTGATATCTAAAAGATTGACGCAGCCCTTTACATTGAGTTGTTCGATGACATTATCAAAACCGTAAATATATTTCAGTTTGGTCATGCCCGATACATCCACCATCCTGGTTTTATTCTGATAAATACCTAAGTCCTCCACATTGGAAAAGCTTTTAATGCCTTCCAGGGAAGTGATACCGGCATTGTCCACGTAAAGAACGGTCACCTTTTGGGCTTCCGACAACTGGATCTCTCCATCTCCATTGAGATCAAACCCTTTGTTGATAAGTGCCTGCTTGAAATTGGGATCAGGGATTTTTACAATTTGCGCCTGTGCGCCGTAAGTGAAACATGACATTAACAGCGCTGCTGTGGTGATTATTCTGGTAAACATAAGGTGTTCAGGTTTAGAGGTTAACATTCAGTACTTGTCCGCTACCGGTGAGCTCCACAATAGTAGTGTGGTCTTCCACCGTTTGATACAGCTCCCTGCCGTTTTCCATTATCGGCCTGTCGTAAGAGGAGATTTGTATACCAAGTCCGTTGGTGGTGGTGACGGTTTCTGTACCTACCTGTTTTTTTACATTCGCCACTTTGGTTTGATAAACGGTAGTATGTAAAAAATATTTCCCGGGATTCAGTCCTGTAAATTCAAAAGAGCCATCTTGTTTGTTAATGAGGGTTAAGATCCTGTAACTGTTAGCTTCTTCCGACATAAAAATTGATTTCTTTTCTTTCTTATCCTTCTTCTTTAATTCATACCATTCCATAAAATATTCAGTGCAGGGATACAAAGTAACAACGTTGTGCATGTAATTACTCTTTTGTGTCATTTGCCCTTTTATGGAAGCCTTTCCGTCCGATGCAATCATGCGTTCGGCTTCGGCTTTATTGAATGTTGCTTTAGGATAGATGATTCTATTTTTCTGTGCATTCACAATAAGGGACAATCCTGTGAGGGCAACGCTTAGAATGAGACACCGGTATTTCATATAAAATATATTTTACGCTATTCTTTTTTGTACGCTAAAATATCACCTGGCTGACAATCGAGTATCCTGCATATCGCTTCCAATGTATCAAAACGAACACCTTTGGCCTTTCCTGTTTTTAAAATAGAAAGGTTGACAGTTGTTATTCCTAACTTTTCCGCCAGTTCTTTGCTCTGCATCTTGCGCCGGGCAAGCATTACATCTAAATTGATTATAATCGGCATACTAAATAAAAAGATCTTGATCTCTCTGTAAATTCAATCCCTGCCTGAAAATATTCGCCAGTAACAAGCTGAATATTCCCAACATAAAATGAACAAAAACCAGTAGCCATATTGTAGGGTTTACTTCAACAAAAATGGCCGAGATAACAGTCAGCGGTAATGGTATAAACACATTGGCAACATAAAAATATCTGAGCCTGGCTAAATTTTCCAACGTAAAATACCTGGGCTGAAAGAATATCCTGAACACTCTTGCCGATAGCAAAAAGAAAAAACCATACAGCAGCAACGGCATCAAAAAAGAGAAAACTTTGTATGCCGTATTGTTCTCAATATTGAGAAAAGGTGTGACTGTAAAAGGGAAGTTAATATGCAGATAGCTATTATCTTCATAAGGCGTAATGCCGCTGCCGGTAAGCAGGCAGAATACTGAATACAACGTTGTCGCCAGGTATCCTGTTGCCAGCAGGCAACATACAACAAACAAAGTTTGGGATATGATCTTCGTATGATTCATCAACCAGATAATTAAACACAATAGCCATACAAAGCTATAGTTAATTATCGTAAAACGATAAATATCAAATAAAAATTTTATTTTTCAGTGTCGGGAGATTTAGCCATACCTATAATTGTTGTTTGGATTAAAAAGATGGTGATTTGCGATAGTGAAGGATCTGCACGCCCGAGGTCAGTGACCGGCTGTCAACAAATTGAAGCGGTTGCCGTTCAGGCAAACCCTCCCGGGCAAACATACGGCTATTACCACCGCCTGCAATCACCGGTTGTACCGAAAAGTAATATTCGTCTACAATTCCCAGTCGGGTTAGCTCGCCGACAAGTCCCGGGCTGCCGATCGTCAGCAGATTTTTATCGCTGCCGGTTTTCATTTGATCGATGAGCTCAACATCCAATGTTTTAATACGGGAATTTGCCCAGGTTGTTTCCTTCAACATGGTTGAAAAGGCAATTTTGTCTATATCATTCAGCGCCTGGGCCATCCGCCGTTGCGATTCAGCGCTTCCAGGATTGGTTAGTACCGCAGGCCAGATCTGCTGGAACAATTCAAAGCTTCCACGGCCAAAGCCAACGGTGTGTGCCTCTGCAAGCAGCGTGTGTACGAATTCATGGAATTCGGCATTGGCATTAACATACTGGCTGTCAAAAAAGCCGTCAAGGGTAACGTTGATCAGTGAAATGAGTTTTCCCATGTATTTTGTTTTTGGGTATTTTATTGTGAATAATATTTACGCATTAGCTGTTGTATGGCTGCGGATCTTATTTATCATTGACTAAAAATTGCTGCATGCTGTTCTGCAAATTCTGAAAAGGTTGTTGGCTTTAAGCGGAACAGCTCATGCGTGCTGAGATCGACAATCGCTTCCGGGTTACGAACCCGCTCAGCCGTTTGTGCCTCAAGCGCATCAAGAAAGTAATCCGGCAAGCCTGCTGCCGATAGCATGGTTTTCCGCTCGCTCCAGGCCACCGGCACATAACGGATCGCTTTACCTGCAACACGGGACAAGATATCGGCGATATCGGACATGGATAAGGTTTCGGGGCCGGTAAGGCGTAGCGAAGTGCCGGTGTATCCGCCTTCGGCCAGCAAGGCCGCCGCAACTCCGGCAACATCACGCAGGTCAACCGGCGACATACGGATCGATTCCAGAGGTAGACGCAGTTCGCCGCTTCGGCTAATCGCTGTCGCCTCGCGCAGATATACCTGCATAAACTGGCTTGGGCGCAGGTGCGTCCACTGCAGACCGGACTGCTCCAGGTAATCTTCGATCTGTTCATGTTCGCGCGTAAACCGGAATCGTTGCGGATCGTAACCCCGCTGCGCCTCTTCTCCGGAAAATTTTAACACATGACGTACACCAGCCTCTTTACAGGCATCGATAAAAGTGCATTGTGTTTCTACCATGCGATCATTTGCAGATGAAATCAGCAAAGCGCGCTCCACACCATCCAGTGCAGTCTTCAATGTGTCCTTTACAAGCATATCACCCGTGAGCCATGTTACACCGGGAAGCGCTGCCAGATCATTTACTTTGGTACTGTTGCGCACGAGGGCGCGGACTGCCTGACGCCTGGCAGCCAGCGCCTGCAGGATCAGGGTACCACTTTGGCCCACCGCACCGCTGATCAGGATGTTGATGTTTTTCATAAAAGCAAAATTAGAGTGCCCGATGGTCTTCAACAGGGTGTACATTTAGCAATTTCAGGGGGTATTTGTTCAAACTTTGAGTCCTATCTTAGCATCATGAAACGGGTAATTTTTTTGATTGCAGATGGCGTTTTGAAACCAAGCAGTCTTTTTAACACCATTGAGATATTCGAGAAAGCCAATGAGTTCCAGGTGCAGCGTACCGGCAAGCCTTATTATGATATCCGGCTCGCCGGAACCAATTTAAAGCAACCCCTGGTGAATGGCTTGTTCACTCTCCGGATAGCATCACTAAAGACTGCTGATAAAGCTGACCTCGTCATTTTGCCAGGTTTTGCCGAACAGGACGACTTTGGTATCCGCAAGAGCCGCAAAGCACTGGATTGGGTGATTGAACAGTACCAGGCGGGCGCCGAGGTAGCCAGTTTGTGTACCGGTACATTCCTGTTGGCCGCTACTGGTCTGTTGGAAGGAAAGCCCTGCGCAACACATTGGAAAGCGGAGGCTTATTTTCGTCAGCTTTTCCCCGAATTAAAATTGCATACCAATAAAATCGTAACAGACCAACAAGGTGTCTATACGGCAGGTGGGGCTATATCCAGCTTAAACCTGGCGCTGTACATTATCGAAAAATATAATGGCCGTGAAACAGCATTATATTGCGCCCGGGTATTACAAATCGATATCGATCGCAATTCCCAATCGCCATTTATAATATTCGAGGGCTTAAAGGATCATAAAGATGAGGCGATACGCAGCATTCAGAAGTTCATCGAGCAAAATATCGAAGACCGGCTGACCGTGGAACAGCTGGCGATGTTAAGTGCAATGGACCGGATCAATTTTACCCGGCGCTTCAAAAAAGCCACACAACTATCGCCAGCAGATTACATACAGCGGATTAAAATGGAAAACGCCAAGCGGCTTTTTGAATCAACGGGCATGCAGATCAATGAAGTGATGTATAAAGTAGGCTACATTGATATCAAAGCTTTCCGTGAAACCTTTAAAAAAATTGCAGGAATGACGCCGGGTGATTATCGTAATAAATTCAATAAGATCATCTAAAGAAATGATGTAATGCTACATCCGATCCTTTTTGCAAAGAATTTATAGAAAGAGAATTCTCTTTCATAATTGTAAGCAAATCAAGGAATGATCTATAATCGTTTCGACGGGTTGTATCCTGGCGTCAGAGTAGTTTTTCTTCAACCGCCTGGTACACTGTTCTGACGGACGGCCGAAAGCCTAAGCTTCGTGCAAGAGAACTGTCTGCGTGGAGATACCAGGGATTTATCAGGGGCTCAGAGGATGACGCCATAGGTTGCCCTATAATTTTTAACAGCTCATAGAGTGACATTGGCGCCTCGTCCGATATATTAACAATGCGGCCATCCATCCTCCCCTCCAGGGCTATCTTCATTGCCGTGTAAATGTCCCGGTGATGAACCGTACTCATTTTCATAGCCGGATGAAAATTGGCTGCTAATACATGCCTGGGAAGTTCTTCAAGGTGGCCGTCACCATCGCCGTACACAAACGGGAAGCGCATAATGGTCCATTTCAACCCGCTCTCACGTAGCGCATTTTCGGCGGCTACTTTGCTGGCGGGATAGGCATGTTGTGGGTTGAGCGGATCATCCTCCCGGCCGGGATGCGGATTATCGATGTTATATACATGGCTGGTACTTGCCATGATGAAGCGCACTCCGGGTGCATTTTTCTTTGCTGCATCGATCAGGTTACGTGTTCCTTCAAGGTTGCTTTTCCAAATCAGATCAGTGTCAGATGAGCGGAATACTGCCGCAAGGTGAATGATCGCTGTTGTGTCTTTTACAACTTGTTCAAGGCTTTCTACATTAAAAAGGTCGCCTTCAACGGCTATTGCACCAGTCGCAACCTCTTTTCCACGTACCAATGCAGTACACATGTAGCCCGATTCTACCAGTCTGCGCAGAAGGCGCGAGCCAACAAGGCCAGTTGCCCCAGTCACCAGGATTTTACCAGATTGTCTGTTCATAATTTCAATATTTTTATGAACACAAATGTCCGGTTAATCAATTGGCGGGACCCGCACAAAAACCGCTTTTATTCGGACAAATCCTGGTAAAAAGCTGCCACAGTTTTGCCTGTGATCTTCTTAAACAAGCGGGAAAAATAACCGGGGTCGTTAAATCCGAGCTGATAAGCCAGCTCTTTAACAGAAGTATTCTGCTCATGGTGTATACGGCGCATTGCCTCCAATATCAGGCGTTGGGTTATAAACTCTTTGGGTGAAAGACCCGAGTGTTTTTTTACAATACGATATAAAGAGTCGTCCCCGAGAGCCAGCTTCTCTGCAATAGTGGTTATGGAAGGCTGACCGGCAAAATTAGACTCAACAAACATTTTGAACTCGATAAATTTATCAACTTCCTGACCGGTTGGCCTTTTCTGCGACCTGAAATAGGCTAAATTGATTTCTGTAAGCATGCTGTTCAGATATGCTACGATAAGGTCAGGGTCGCCATCAGCGGTAGACAGCAGATCTGATAGTATTGCCAATATGGCCTGTAGCCGGTGCGCAGCGCCGGGCAATAAACGGACCTTTTGCTGGTTGAGGGGATTAAGCAGGAAAGGAAATTTCCCTGGCATGCGGTAAAGGCATTGATCATCGAAGCCCAGCTTGTAATAATCCCTTCCGTGTAAGTTTGAAGGAGACTCCTGAAACTGATTTGGGAGAGAGAACAGCACTTCATTCTTTCCCACTCCGAACTTTTCTCCGTCGATGCTATATTGACAATGACCTTCAAAAACGAATAGGAAGAAATAGTATGACAGGCGCTTGCTACTTTGATAATTTTTAGATGCTTCTCCGGACAAATGGCCAAAAGTCGGTGACACCACCCGTATGGGTAATTTACTATTCTGGCTAAAGTCCGGCGGCAGCCGAAGTTTGTTTTCCTTGTCCATGATCACCGGTTCGTTGATGTATATAAAAATACAGCTTCCTGTTTACATTGCCAGCTGAAAAATAACTGGTCCCGGGGATGCGGTAATCAGTTAGTTGAACGATTGCCGGAAGCCCAACGGGCTTTGGTTTGTTTTACTTTTAAATAATTTGTTGAATGATTGTGGATGTTCAAAACCCAGCTTGTAGGCAATTTCACTAACCGATAGCCCGGTGCCGGAAAGAAGCTCCTTTGCCTTTTCAATCAGTTTTTCGTGAATCATTTGCTGGGTCGTTTGCCCCGTTAGTTGTTTAAGCAGACTTCCTAAATATTTAGGTGATAAATTTAGCTTGCCTGCTATATCCTGTACGGTGGGTAGCCCCGAAGCGAGCAGGTCGGTGTTATTGAAATAATCCGTTAGTTCCTCTTCTAACCGGTTTAAAATATGGTGATTGGTTATTTTTCGTGTGATGAACTGACGCTGATAGAAGCGTTCGGCGTAGTTCAGCATCGTTTCCAGATAAGAAATGATGATATCCTGACTGAATTTGTCAATATTGGAATGATATTCATTCCGGATATTTTTAACCAGGTCGTTAATCACAGCTTCTTCTTTCTCAGCGAGGAACAGCGCCTCATTGGCAGCATAACCGAAGTAATCATATTTCTTAATCTTTTTGGCCAGCGATGTATTCCATAGAAAGTCGGGATGCACAAACAGCATCCAGCCGTCCAGGTTGGGCGGCACGCCGTTTTCTTCGCCACGTAAAACTTGTCCGGGAGAAAGAAATGCCATCAGACCTTCACTAAAATCATACTTCTGTTGCCCGTAATATAAACCGTCACAGCCTCTTTTCATGGATATCACATACAGGTCAAATACTACAGCGTTAATGCCCGTATCGTTTCTCAGCCCTTTCAGATCAACGATGCTGATAAGGGGGTGATGAGGTTTCGCCAGCCCCATCAGGCGATGTATCTCTGATATAGATGCTATTCTGTAAGGACTTGAATTAGCCATTTTGTAAGTTAATTTATTTTCTAAACAGATACGTCAATCAAATCATAATGTATGGCATTGCTAAAAATGGTATTTCCATCAGGGCCAAAGAAAGTGCTAAGACTCCGGGTTACGGGTAAGCTGCCTGAACTTTTCAAATTCCCGGTGCCCGTAATTCATTAATGTACCAGGCATGATTCGACTTACGAACTTTATAAGTCTGACGAGGGTAGGTTTGATTTCACTGTTATCATTTTGAATGCCCCGGATAGCTATCTTCACCAGCTTATCCACATCCATCATTTGACCGGGATTAGGTTGCAGCACCCAGTTATTCTGGAGGTTGGTTTTCACCCCTGGCGGTATCAGTTCAAGCACTTTCACACCGGTGTCTTTCAGCTGGAGCCTGAGTGCCATTGTGAACGCATGTACCCCGGCCTTGGAAGCACTGTATACCGGGGCGGTGGAATACGCCATAAAAGCAATGGCCGATGAAACATTGACAATGGCAGCAGACTGCTTTTTTATTAAGTGCGGCAAAAACTGATGAGTGGTCCGGATGGTACCTGATAGATTAATATCAATTTCACGGGTGAGATCTTCAAGCTGCATTGACGTCTCCTGCATATCAATCAGCCGCATTTCTCCGGCATTGTTAATGAGTATGTTCAATTCCGGGAACATTGCGGTGACGTCATTGTAGAGTTGCCTTATGTTGTCCGGTTTGCTTATGTCACTTTGAAATGTGTGAACACTCGGGAAGCGCCTTTTCGTTTCGTTAAGAGCGGTGGAATTACGTCCGGTCACGATAACCTGCGCGCCGATTTCAGTCAGTTGCCGGACAAGTTCCAATCCTATTCCGCTGGTTCCTCCCGTAACAAGTATGGTACTGTTTTTCAAATCCATGATATTGCCGTTTTGTTACAGCAAAGTTCCGTAACAAATGATCAGCGGAAGTATCCAAAAGTCGCAATGTTGTAGTTAAAAGGTAGAAAGAGAGGGCTCAGCACCGGTTTTTCAGTACTATCTGCTATCGTTCATACGAATTCCGGGAAACATTCCCCTGTTATTTCAGATGCTCATCCAGATAGTTTTTCAGATCGGTTACATAGCTGTCATAAAAGTCCTCGATAATTCTTTTGTTAACGGGATTCACGATTTTTCCATCCTGGTCAAAAACGCTCTCAGGGTAAGCCAAACCTTTATGGGCTTTGGGTTGCACAAACTCGTATACATTAAAGGGTAAACCATTCTCAGTAATTACCACAAAATCCCGACTGATCCTAAACTGAGCATTCCCATACAAAGACGAATAAATATCATTTAACGGGCTTATATATATACCGATCTGACCGGCCTTAATATTTCCATCTGTACCAAATGCTAATGCAATACGCGTTTTCGATACAAGGTTGGCCTTGCACTGCACCGTATCCCCAATTGTTGCAAAATCACCATATTTAATAAATATCCCGTCGCCATTATCCGTTTCCTGAAGGGCATCAACCCACAGACCTTTTCGCTCCTTTATATATTTTAGCACAGCCTGCATCAGCTGGGGAATTGTCCTGCCTTTATACTCCAGTATAACATAAGGCTGGTCATTTAACGGCCGTATTACACCAAAATAATCTGGCTCTGTTCTGGCCCGAAATTCCTTCGCCTTTCCGGACGCTACGGTCCTTATCTCAAAATATTTCCCCTGAGAAAATGAGCTTTTCGAAATCAGCGTGGAAACTAATATGGCTATAAATGCGGGGATGTATGTATGAGCAAACTTCATGATTCACGTCAGTTATAGGTTTCGGTAACATTAGTAATAATACCTTCCTTACTTACGTACACATTAGTGCTACGTATATTCTGCCGTACCCAGCGTGTGTCTTCCGCCGCTACTGTTGTGGTATTTGATTGTAATACAACCCCTCCCTGGGTAGTGAGACTTTCAGTGATGCTGTATCCGGGTTTATAGGTCCCGCCGGTAGAATAACTGGTGGTCTCATACACTACAATCTGGCCACCATTCTCGTCTGGAAAACTTCTGGTTGGAGCACCCCATTTTTTATAAAGATCTGAAAGTTTCGCACCTATCCACGATCGTCTCCATTGATCTTTATTGTACTTGCTTCGCTGCATTTCCGTGAACAACCTGTCCGACTCTAACCGTTCTTCAATAGCTGCCTGCAACTTCTTATCCACCTTTTTTTGCTGTGCAAATAGCGGTGTTACATAAGAAAGGAGAAAAGCAAGAACGGCGCTACAAACAAGGGAATGTTTCATAACCTATTTTTCACGAAGGTAATTCACATTCAATTTTGATGAAATCCCAGAAAACTGGGATTTCATCAAAAAGGATACGTTTTTGCAATATGCGGCCGGATAATGCCTTTTTACATCAGTTCTGCAACACCGGAGAAATCATTTTGCCACCGCGTGCCCCGCGCTGGTTAGCCCGGAAAGATACTCAACCAGCCCTACCAGCTCCGGCTGCGACATGGCATTCGCCAGTCCTGTTGGCATCAAAGACTGACCATATGGCTTCCTGGAAACGATGTCTGGTTTACGCAGTTTTATCGCCGTTCCGCCGACCATACGGAAGTCTATTTCATCTTTTGTTTCTCCTGCTATATACCCAAGGCGGCTGCTGCCATCTTTGACCTTAATCAGCACTCCCTCATAACCGAAACTGATACCGGCATCCGGATGCAGGATAGCGTCATAAATAGCCGCTTTATCCAGCTTACTACCGATCTCTGTGAGCGCAGGTCCGAAATTAACGCCTGTATTTCCAGCCAGGTGACAGCTGCTGCAATAAGTGCTGAATACTTTTTTTCCCACTGCCACATCCCCGTTCATGGTCACCAGCTGTGAAACAGGCGGCAGTTTGGTATCTTGACTCCCCGGCTCGTAATAGGCCAACGCGCTGGCTTTGATGTCCTGTCGCCATGTGTTCAGCAGCACCTTTTTAGCAGTGGTATCCAGGTCCGCAGGCAACGTCCCGCTTTTCACAATGCCCAGTAGCTGCTCGCTGCCATCCCAGCCATTGCCGAGCCTGTGCGTAGCTTCCGCGCGTAAGGGCAATGGATACTTTTTATTAATGATCATACCCGCCAGCAACTGCCGGCTTATTTTATCCTGGTTCGCGCCGATAGCGGATACAATAGCTAACGAAACAGCCGTATCTTTTTCCAGCGCCTGCATCACCAGCTGCCGGCCACCTGCGTTTAACAGGCATTTCATGGCCTGGCCTTTCAGCCTGTTTTTACCGTTTCCGGTGATGATTCTGAGCAGCGCCTCATTCTGATCACGACGCTCGTATTTGGTGACCAGTTCTATAAACGTTTCGGAGCCTTCTACTGCAGCAAGACTTTTCCCTAACATGATTTTCGTGGCAGGCGTCATTTTTAACGCCTTTTTGTCGACCAGCAGTAAGGCATAAGCATTGATAATATCCTGGTGAGCAGGATGGTGTTTTTCCAGCAACCCCAGTAGCACTGGCGTAGTGGCAGCTGCAGGATAAAAATCAAAGGCGCGGAAGTAACGCAGATGCTCTCGCGGATCTGCCGCCGGGTCTTCTATCAACTGCGCCAGCAAGGGCAGTGCGGCCGTTGCCCGGGCCCTCCATACAATATCCCTGCCGGCTGCAGTATTCCAGTTGCCACCGGTTTGCTGCATCCAGGCTGCAAAACAATTGTCCCAGTTACCATCCGCCGCAATACCCAGCGCTTCCAGGTACCAGCGATCTTTTCCATCGTATTGTTTTGCCAGCTGCGCCCAGGTGGTCGCAGCACCGGGCCAGCGGCTATGGCGTATAGCGATCAGCGCGGCGCTCCGCACCTGTGGAGAAGGATCATTTACAAGTCTGGCAACCAGTGGTCCCATTTCAACCCCCAGTTGCCTTGCGGCGCGGATACCTGTTATACGGATATCCTCGTCTTTATCGGTCATTGCTTTTTCAGCATAGGCAAGTCCCCTGCCCGGCAGCTTGGAGAGCAGCCACAATGCCCTGGCGCGGTAACGCGGATTTGCATCTTCATACATTTCCTGCAATGCTTTCTCCGCTGCCGTTCCCATGGTATGCAACTTAGTCCAGGCCAGGTATCTGGTAGAAAGATTCGGGCTTTTTAAAGCCGCTACAGCAGCTGCCGGCGTACTCATCACAGGTGGTTTGATATGATAGGATATACCGGGCGGGGCTATACGAAAAACACGTCCCTTGTCCAGGTCGCCCACCTGGTGGCCTCCCACGCCTGGGTCGTACCAATCGGCAATAAACAACGATCCGTCCGGAGCGATACATACGTCCGATGGCCGGAACCATTTATCCTGCCCGCTTTCCACTATATTTTCTATCCTGGCCGTGTAGCCTGCTCCTGCTTTGCTAACAGGATAGGAACGTACTACATTATGTCCGGGCTCCCCGTGGATCATCTGGTTGTGAAACACCTGCGGCAACAAATCGCCCTCATAAACCACCATCCCGGTAGGAGAACCTGAACCAGTTTGCAGCAGGTTAGGCACTACACCAGGATCGTTGAGGTGCCAGTGCCTGTAAGGGATCGAATCTTCCCGGTTAATCCGGTTGGCCTGCCAGCCAGCCCCGGTCATCTCATCTGTATAGCCATAGTTGCCGTATTCCATCACGTAATTGATACGAACAGCCCTGTTACCATCATCATCATTATCCGATTGCCATAAACCGCCAAAAGCATCCACCGCAACCTCGTAGTTGTTACGGAAATTATGCGCCAGCACTTCCAGTCCGCTGCCATCTATGTTGCACCGGAACACCATACCCTGGCGGTATGGCTTACCTTTATTCGCAATGATGTTGCCCTCGGAATCTTTAATCAGGTGGCCATTTTTATCAAGGATACTATCACCAGCATTGCCAAAGTTAAAATATAGCATACCATCCGGACCAAACGTAAAAGCGTGGATAGCATGATCATGCTGCACACCGCCAATTCCCCGGAAAAGCAACTCCTTCTTATCTGCCTTATCATCACCGTCTTCATCTGTAAACACGTATACATTCGGGCTACAGGATACAATGACTTTGTTCCCCAGCACACAAATGCCCAATGCTGCATTGATACAGGTATCCTGGTAAAAGACCTTTGCAGTATCTGCCTTTCCATCTTCATCCAGGTCTTCCAGTATGAGGATACGGTCGCCAAGCTGTTTATAGGGATGCCCGGGATTCAGCTGGTTACGATAGTTATACGCCTCTGTGATCCAGACCCTCCCCCTTTCATCAATGTCCATGTTGGTTGGATTGGTCATCATCGGCTCGCTGGCAAACAGGGTGGCGGTAAGACCTTCCCTGACCTTCAGGCCTTCAACCGCGTGAGCCGGCTGCCGCAGCTCCGCCTCGCTGAGTGTAACCGCCCCTGGTGGCGGTGTATGATGACAACCAGCTAACGCCAGTAACATCACATAATACCTTACTTTTTTAATAGAAAATATTTTCATACGTGGAATTATGCCGTTAAAATAATAAAAAGAAATCATCCACGAGATAAAATATCAATCTGACAATAATTAATTTAAAAAAGAAGACCGGCATTTATAATTGGAGAGTGCACCGGGCCCCATGCGTTGCCGCCAGGGCTTGTTGTAATGCAACTGCACAATATGCTCTCCTATCTCCTTCGTTGGCACTAATTTGAATCTGCCGGCCCACGCCTTATCAGTACCAAATAAGCCACCATCCACAAATATAACCGGATGGGGTAAGAAGGTGAGGATTTGTTGGCGTACATCAAAACCTTGCGGTACCTGCAAAGTTTTGAAAACTGATTTTATTAAATTTGTATACACACAATAGAAAATGAAACGACATATTTTTAGCCCCATTGATGTAAAGACATTCAGGACAGACTTTATCGACTGCAAGCCAGCATACAACACATTCTTTGAATTGGTTTTTGTGGAAAAAGGCAAAGGGTATAGAATATTGGACGATTTAAAACTGCCATTCAAAGAGAACGATTTCTTTCTCCATCTTCCAAATGAAAAAAATTCAATTCATTTGGAAGAAATGTCTGTTATACATTTTATTAAGTTCCAAAAGGTTTTATTCAGTCAAACGAAGCAAAGCGATTTTTCTGTTTCTGATTGGTTTACGAATATCGAATTTATACTGAACAGCAACCAGCAGAAACAACATACAATCATAAAAAACAAGCAAGAGCTTGATGCCATCAAAAACATTATCAATCTGCTTACCTATGAAAGCAACTTAGACGCCGTTGAAAAAACGATTAATTTAAAATCTCTATTGGTGATATTGCTGAACGTTGTAACAAGAAATATCCTGCCCCCAAATATTATACACAAAGACAATTCGCAACCGGATACTATACAGGACATCTTAAACTATATCCACCTCAATATTTGCGACCCTAAAAAATTATCAGTTAAGAATATTTCAAACCTGTTCTGTATATCAGAAAAGTATTTTAGTGAATACTTCCTGGCACACGCAGGGATTAGCTACAAACAATATGTTTTAGAATACAGGGTGAAGTCAGTCGAAACAAGATTGATGTACAGCAATCTTACCTTATCCCAAATCGCAGATGAATTGGGCTTTACAGATATAAGCCACCTGAATAAGACCTACAAGAATATACGGGGTATCTATCCCAGGGAAGTCCGTAAGAGTAACTAAGTCCTCTTTTTTTACCAATTATTCCTTTGGTATTACCAGGTACGCCCAAACAGGTATTGATACTTTTATAGTGTAAAAAATATACTATATGAAAACAGTATTTGTAACAGGAGTAACAGGGTATATAGGAGGGTCTGTTGCTATACAGCTTTTGAAAAAAGGCTATCAGGTTTCAGGGCTGATTAGAAAAAAAAGTGAGGAAACACAAGTTAAGGAACTTGGTATTGAACCTTTATTGGGCTCATTGGAGGAGGTTCACGCAATAGAAGAATATATCGACAGAGCCGATGCCGTTATTAATGTAGCGGATGCCGATAATTCGTTTTTTGTTGCCACAGCTTTGGAAAGGCTAAAAGGAACAGGCAAAACCTTTATCCATACAAGCGGTTCAAGCATCGTGGCTCACAGGGATAATGGAGAGAGGTCTGATAAAATCTATGACGAGGATATGGAGATAGATGCCGCTTTGGAAAAAATCGGGCGTATTGCCATAAATAAATCTGTCCTTGCCCATTCTTCACAAAATGTGAGAACTATTGTTATTGTACCTACAATGATTTACGGTCATGGCCTGGGTGTTAAAAAGGATAGCATTCAGGCACCTAAAATGGTTGAATTGGCAAAAGCCAAAGGCATAGGCACTCACATCGGCAAGGGAGAGAACATTTGGAGCAACGTCCATATACAAGACCTGGCAGCACTCTATGTATTGGCTTTAGAGAATGCCGAAGCAGGGTCTATTTTCTTTGCTGAAAATGGAAGTGCTTCATTTAAGGAAATTGCAGTAGCCATAAATAAACGGTTTAACTTCGGCGAAGAAACCGCAAGCATTGATATTGACGAGGCAATCAAACTTTGGAACCCGGAGGGTGCGCATTTCGCATTTGGCAGTAACAGCAGGGTAAAATCAGACAAGGCAAGAAAAATACTTGGCTGGGCACCAAAGTATAATTCATTATTGCATTTTTTAGAAACATTAGAGGAATAAGTAAATGTCTTCTAAAAGGTAGAAATGCCTGATTGATTGAAAAAGCCTGAGCAGGAAAGTAAAACTTTCTCTTTTATCAATGGGTCAATGGTGATGGTTCTTATCATTACCATTGTTTTTTTAAAGAGAATAACTGCAGCACAAAATGGTAGTTTGATCCTGGTGATTGTATTGTGAGAAGGTAATAATAGTTTAGTATACACGCTAACTAATAAAAAAGATATACAGACAGGTGCGCCAGGCAATACCGGGGCAGTAGCCAACAAAGGAACCATTAAATCTGACAAGCATACAAACAACAAAGGCTTGTAAGTAATTGACTTACAAGCCTTTATGGTGCCCAGAACAGGAATCGAACCTGCACTCCGTTGCCGAAACAAGATTTTGAGTCTAGCGCGTCTACCAATTCCGCCATCTGGGCAATCTTACTAATGAACTTTACCGCTTCGCTTGCGGGATGCAAATATAGAAACTCTTACCTAATCCACAAATAAATTTTACATTTTTGTATAACTTTTTTTCCATCCCCCCGTAAACAGGCCGTTTCAGCCAGGTGCCAATGATACGCAGTTCGCAAAAATACCCTACATTCAAAGATGGAAAACAAGATACATATCGGGCTTATCCGGGAAGAAAAACACCCGCATGACAACAGGGTGGCCTTTACTCCCAAACAATGCCAATGGATCATGCAACATTACCCCCAGGTGCAGATATTCGTACAGCCATCCCCGTTACGGTGCTATAAAGATGAAGAATACGAAAAAGCAGGCATCATCCTCCAGGAAGATTTGTCTCACTGCACCATACTGCTTGGCATTAAAGAAGTACCCGCTGATACACTGATTCCAGGGAAAACATACCTGTTCTTCAGCCATACCAAAAAGAAACAGCCGCATAACCAACATATGCTGCAAACTATCCTGGAAAAAGGGATCACACTGATAGATTATGAATGTCTTGTACATCCCGACGGGCAACGTATCCTGGGGTTTGGCTTTTTTGCAGGTATTGTGGGCGCCCATAACGGGCTTATGGCCTACGGGGAAAAAACAAAGGCCTTTCACTTCAAAAGGGTACATACCTGCCACGATTTCCAGGAACTGATCAACCATTACTTCGGGATCAAACTCCCGCCGTTGAAGATAGTGATCACCGGCTCCGGACGCGTGGCTGCTGGCGCCCTGGAAATAATGGGGCTACTCGGCATCAAATATCTTCCGCCGGAAGAATACCTGATCAACACTTACTCTTACCCGGTATATACCCAGCTGAAAGCAGGTGAGCTATACCTGCGGAAAGATGATAAAACATACAGCCGCGCCGACTTCCACGAGCATCCCGAAGCATACGAATGCCGCTTCCTGCCCTATGTTACAGCAAGCGATATTCTCATGAACGGGATTTACTGGGATAAGAAAATCCCTCCGCTCTTCCAGGCAGATGACCTGAAAAAAGATAACTTCCGTATTAAGGTCATCGCCGATATTACAGACGACACCAACGGCTCCGTTCCCTGTAACCTGGGCGACAGCACCATCGAAGATCCTGTATACGGTGTTACCAAAGACAAGATGGAACAAACCGCTCCCTATCTTCCGGAAACAATAGATATGATGTGCGTTAGCAACCTTCCTAATGAGCTACCAAGAGATGCGTCCCAGTACTTCGGAGATCAGCTGATGAAATATGTTTTTGATGAACTGCTGAAAGCGAACAGCGAAATAATCATCAATGCCACCATTACGGACAAAGGTCAGCTGACTTCCAGGTACAGTTATCTCGAAGACTATGCAAAGGCATATCCTCATAAATAACAGCCACCTTACAGCTTTATTTCAAATATAAGCCGGGAACCGGATCGTGAAACTGTAAACGGATGATTTTCTATAGCGGGCTCCGTTATGCTGATATAATAAGGGTTACAGATATTATCGGATTTCTCTTTCTTGTTAATATGAGAGAGCGTGATGCTACCTACATTGGTAATATCTACCTGGTATTTATACACCCCTTCTTTCGTGTCAGCAACAGGCATTACCAGCGCTCCATACAGAGGCGATCCGGTTTGCTTTACAATCACTCCTCCTTTCAGACCCGATGGCGCAGGGCTAATTGTTATGGCAGAAGTATCAATATTTTTTGATAACAGTATATTTTCTCCCGTTTCTTTATCCAGGAATATTAATGCTGCCTGGGCAGGCATTCCCTCACTAAGCACTCCTTCACAAGGGTTCTTTTGCGATGATTTTTTACATCCGGCGCCCAGGCTCACAGCCAGCAGTAATGTTAACGGCAGATAATATATTTTCTTTGTAAGGAAACTGAACAACTGTACTTTTTTCATAAAATGAGCTACTATTAAATACAGAAAAAATTATCTAGTTACAGGATGCCATTGTTTATTAAACTTTTCTACCTCCATTTTATCGGGGGCTGTAATGGCAACAATTTCCCCGGTGCCATTATTGGAAATAAAAAATTTTAATGGCCTGAATCCCTTTGCGCTTTCCCCGATTGCCTCGTAGTATAAGTCGCCGTTTTTTATGCGCCGGTCAAATTTAAAAAAAGAGGCGTATGGCGCCAAACCCAGTCGGTACACAGTTCCGGAGTCCGGATATATGCTGCTTGCCGCCGTTACAATAGTATAGGAGTTCCTGATAATAACAGGGTCTGGTCCGGGCAAACGGGATATCGCTTTTGTACTTTGTTTGTTACATGCAATCACGAGTGGAAACAACAATGAGTAAAAAAGTATCTTCTTCATAAATCAATCTAAGAAAATTTATAAAGCTGCGAAATAAAATATTAAGACAGATTATTTGCAAGGAAATATTACCGCAAAAGATTAACAGTACCCTTTAATTGTCTCTCTACCCCATTGATGTTTTTATAGCGGATAAAATAAACATATGCCCCAACCGGCTGCGCCTGGCCCTTATGCGTACCATCCCATCCCAGCATTATATCAGTCGTAGCAAATATCTCCACTCCCCAGCGATCAAATATCCTGAACTCCAGCAACACCTGGCCGTTCGGCTGACGAAGCCTGAATACATCATTCTGGCCATCTCCGTTAGGCGTGAAGGCAGTTGGAACATACAGGTCCACAGCACATTCCTTTGCCACTGTTTGCCGAACAACGGTACCACACTCATTGGAAACAGCCACCCTGTAAACACCCGGATAACGGATGATGTAAACATTTCCCTCTGCCCCATTCTCCCACTCATAGCTGTCGTATCCCGGAGTTAATGTGACCATAGCAGGCTGACCGGAAAATAGACACACTTCCGGATCAAGCCGCACCTGAGGCTTCTCTTTAACTGCCAGGTGTACAATAATAATACTGTCGCACCCTCCTGTGGTGAATAACGCGTTTACATAACGGTCTGCACTACGTACGCTCCTGCCATCCGGCAATGTATAACTTTCACCGTCACAAATGGTGTCATACTTCTCAATGTTATAGACAGGCATCACCGTAACCTGCGTCGTGATAATACTATCACAGCCATAATGGGAAATTAAGGATGATAAATATGTTCCTGAAACGCTTACCTGTCGCCCATCAGGTAACAAATAAGATTCCTTCTCACATATGGAAACTGCTTTGGTAATATGGTAATGAGGCTGTACCCGCAGATCAGTTATAATAATACTATCACATCCGTGGTAAGTGGTGAAGAGCGACGTATATTGCCCCGCATTGCTCACACTACGACCATCTGGCAGGCGGTAATTATCTCCTTCACAAATATTGATAATCTCTTTTATCTTATAAACAGGATTCACCACCAGGTTAGTGGTGATAATGCTGTCGCATCCATACGACGATATAAGCACTGTGCTGTAGGTCCCCGCAACGGTCACTGCTTTTCCATCTGGCAGCTGGTAAGTATCTCCCTGGCAAATGGCGGCATCTACCTTATAATCCTTTACCGGTACGTAAAGCGTTGTAGTGATAATGCTGTCGCAAAGCTGGTAGGTTTTGAGAGAAGATGTATAGGTACCGGAACTGTTTACCTTTCTTCCATCAGGCAACTGGTACTCATCCCCGCTGCAAATAGTGACCTTTTCTGTTAACCGGTAAACGGGTAATATCTTTAAAGTAGTAATAATAACACTGTCACAATCGTTTGTCAGCCTTTTCAGTATACTGGTATAGTCGCCTGCCGCAGTAACATTCCGGCCATCCGGTAATGTATACGTATCTCCGCTGCAAATGGCTTTTGTAACCCGTTCTTCAATGTTACTGCCCACATTGATCTCTTTTGTTTTTTCATCTGTACTGCATTGCGCCGTTACTTTTACCTTTACCGTATACTTTTTCCCCGTAGCATATGTATGGCGGGGCGAAAGATCAGTAGAGGTAGTTCCATCTCCAAAATCCCATAAAACGCTGCTTACACCTGTTTCATTAACCAGTTTAAAAAGAGGAGCGCCTCCGCAAATATCCGACACGGTAAAGTCGGCAGCAACGTAAAGAAAGCTATTTACAAACGTGGGGAACGACAATGATGTTCTGTGCCCCACGCCAGTGGGATCCATATCTATCGCATCCCGTTCAAAATTACAGCCAATTCCTCTTACCTCCGGCGCATGGATCATCCCCACATACCGGTAGCCGGCATTATATCCCCGCTCAAATCCCATGTAAATATTTCCATCCGGTCCCATCTGAAGCCCGCCCATCTGGATATCATCGGTACTGGTGACAATAGTTTGCTGTGAAGCGTTGATATCAGGCGCGGTCAGGTCATACTGGAATAATTTACTCCAATGCAGATGATTCATACTTACTACATACAACAGCCTGCCACTGAGTGTAAATTCAATGCCAAGCGGGAAAATGACATCAAGAGAAGCAAACGGCGGACTGATCACCCCTGTGCTGTTATCAAACTTCAACAGGTCCACCACGCTCATAGCACCCTGGGTGATGGATCCCAGGGAATGTACGATGGTTCCGCCGTCGGGCGAAAACTTAATATATCCGGTCTCCTCCCAACCTCCGGGATGAATTGCAGCGCCCACTGTAAATGTAGTGGGGGCAGATAACCCCGAAGGGGAAAGCAGGTATACGTGAAAAGTAGCGCCATTGGTTGAATGCGTTATTACCCAATAATCCCTGCCATTACAGTGCCGGGTGGCAGCCATCTTTTCCGTGCTTTCACTATTACTGAGTAATAGGGTATTCTTGGTGGAAGGAATAATATCTCCTTTACCATTATCGAGGGCCATATCCAGTATATTATAGCGAAAACCATTACCAGTCATAGTGGTAAAGAGGTAATATTGCCCCGGATGCCCCGGAAAAGGAACTGCAATTCCCGACTGTACGCTGGATGGATCTCCCATCAATCCTGTACCATTAGGCATAATCCCGTGCTGGGCATTCCATACCGTAGATCCTTCTGTGTAAAAAAGCAACTGGCCTGTGGCGCCATCACAGATAGTGGCTACCCCTTCGCGGGTATAGGTTTGTCCATCAGTAAGAACGGTGACTGGCTTAGTGTTGAAGTTTAACCCTGCATTATACCCGAAATACCAGATATTTATCTCTTTTTGGGCGTGTAAAAGGATAGGCAATAGTAAAAGCAACAAACAAATTCTGGCTACTCGAAGCATATCAGGATAAATAGAGTGCCAAAGTACGAAAAATCACAGATACAAATAATACGGCTCCAATAATTCTACAAACCCCGGCGTATATACCCGTTCCGCATCATACACGGAAAGTTCGCTCACCACCGTATTCCCCGGCTTCCTGGAAAAAATACCAACGGTCCGGAAAAAGCCATGCGTTACACTTTGCCGGATATACAACACCTGCTTCAGGTGAAGCCCTGCCAGCAGCGCCAATTCCCTGAAGCCTTCAAAAGCCGTATAGGGCAGTAGTACAGACAGCTCGCCGGAAACAGACAACTGCTGGTCTACCGCCGTGATCAGCTCCTGGTAACTCAGGTTGGTGGCGTGCATGGCCTGGTCTTTCCGGGCATGCCCGCTTTTCAGCGCATGCTCATAAAACGGTGGATTGCTGATAATAAAATCATACTTCACAGCGCCATCCATTTTTCGTATATCCTGCCGGGTTAGGGTTAGCCGGTGCGCCCAGGGAGAATCATCAAAATTTTGCATAGCCTGGAGCGCCGCGGCAGCATCCAGTTCCACCGCGGTTATTGCCCCGTCTACCTGTTGCGCCAACATAAGGCTCAGCAGCCCTGTGCCGGCGCCTAAATCCAGTATAGCCGGCGCCGTTATTTCATTATCTGCCAGGTATTGCGCCGTGAAAGCGCCTTGTATACAGGCATCTGTGCATACTTTCATGGCACAGTGCTCCTGGTGAACAGTAAACTGCTTGAACTTAAAAAATGTGTTTGCCATCTTTATTTTGAATCTAACACCAGTGCCAGGTTAGGCATCCGCAAATTACGATGTACAGATACCGGGTTGGCCTCCCTGATCACACAGTTTTCTACTTTGCCATTGCCCTTTATATGCACAGGCAACTGCTGTACGTATACTACCTGTGGTACATTGCGGTTGATGCCTGCTACTGCCTGCTTGGCGAAGCGGTTGTAATATTTGACTACCAATTGGTTCTTTCCTTCTTTAAGCGGTAACAGCACTGTTTCAGATTGCGTTCCGCCACGCTCAGGATTATTATGTAATATTTGTTCTTCTCCGTTCAGGTATACTGCAATTCCATCTCCGCTGTTAAAACCTACCAGGTAATCGCCCGCTTCCGGCGCGGTAATTTCCTGTAAAATATAACTGGCTACGCTCCTGTCGGCGGTTAAAGTAATGGGAGCATCATTTTTCCAGTCGCTGTGCAATGTCCATGCAGCATTATCTTTATCCGGCCATGGCTGTGCGGGATCAATGTTTTTCACGCTGCCATGCGTACCGTCAATACCCGACCAGAAAGGCCCTGTGCTGTACATCGGCCCCCATTGCAGGGATGCAGGATCATTTTTCAGTGTAGTAGCTACTCCTCCATCCAGCAATACTTCGCTGGTAACGCCATTCAGTGTGAGTGCAATGCGCCTTCCTTTCTCGGCATCGCTGTACACCAGTTGCAGGGCTGCCGGCTGCTGCGCAGTAAATGCCCATGATTCGCCCACTTCACTACGGTAATAACTCTCATAATCAATACCGGAGAAGCTGAATAACGGCGTGGCATTATGCCGGCTTAAACGGGTGGCATTACGCAGCAAGTGAACAGGCGTAATATCCACCGCTCCTTTAAAAGCAACGGCCAGCACCGGGATCTCTTTATCGGCCGGTTTGAAATCTGCCGGTAACCGGAGATAAGTGTTGTTATCTTTCAGGGAGATTTTTACCGGCAACTTCTTCCCGTTGCCCAGTAATGTAACCTGGCTGATCTTACTGGTCAGTCCTGGCAACACAATAGTGCCATGTTCCGGTTGCTGTAATAAATGCAGGTATAATTTCCCGGGTTTCGCGGTTACTTCCCCCCAGGCGAATGTAGTATCAAACGGGTTGGCAGAAGCTCCGTAAATGGCTTCCCCATTGAACTTCAGCCAGTCGCCATTGATCAGCAGCACTTCTTTTTCGAAGTCTACTACCGAGCCATCGCCACGGGGACCAATATTCAGCAGGTAGTTACCACCGCGACTAACCACTTTAATCAGCCCTTCCAGCTTCTCATGCGCTTTATCTTCAGCTTTGCCATGTTGCTGCCAGCTACGGTAGCCCCATGTTTCATCATATACAGATGCAGGCGTTTGCCAGGCGGAAGCGATCTTATAATCGGGGTACTGGTTATCTCCCATTACACAAAAATCACCGGCATCATTACCCAAACGTCCACTTACCATACAGCCCGGCTGCAGGCGATGCACAATATCTGCGAGGTCGCGGCTCTGCTGCGCTGTAAGCGATCCCATATCAAACCATATCTCGGATACAGGGCCATAGTTGGTCATCAGTTCTGTTACCTGCTTCTTATTAAACTCATGATGCTCCGGTGTAACAGGATCACTGTTGCTGCTGGAAATAGGATAAGCCTGCGGAAAATGCCAGTCGATCAACGAAAAGTACATCCCGAATTTCAGGCCATGCCGGCGGCAAGCGTCCGATAATTCCTTCAGCACATCCCGCTTGAAAGGTGTTGCATCCACCACGTTATAATCTGTATAAGCAGTATGGAACATACAAAAGCCATCGTGGTGTTTGGATGTCATCACCACCGATTTCATGCCCGCAGCCTTTGCCAGCAACACTATTGAGTCGGCATTCCAGTGCTCCGGGTGGAACTGTTTGGCAACGTCTCCATAAACATCACTGTAAATACCGGCGTGCGACTGTATCTGTTCACTGTATCCCCGGGTAACCGGCTTCCCTTCCCAAACGCCGCCCAGCGTGGAATAAATCGCACCCCAGTGGATGAACATCGAATACTTCTGATTCTTCCATTCTGTTTGAGCGGCTGGCGCCTGCGCAAACAATAACCGGCCCGTTATAACAAGGCCCAATAAAATAATAAAGCATTTCTTCATAGATAACCGGTAGTTATAATCCAATTAATCAGTATAATCAGCGTAATCCTGCTCCAGGACAATTTAAAATCACCGAAGGCGATTCCTCTGGTCATAAAGCTAAATCGATATACAGTTGGATGAGAATAGGATTTTAACAATTAGCAGTTCCTTTTTAGCCTGGCTTGTTAACGGAATTTAAAAGGCAGCTCTTGCTGTAGGTACCGCATCCAGTGATGCAAAATCACCTGCCAGGTATTTATAGTGGGCGGTAATCGCAATCATGCCCGCGTTATCTGTGCAATATTCGAACCTCGGAATAAAAGTACGCCACTGATATTTTTGCCCCCACTCCGTTAGTGCAGCACGCAAACCACTGTTGGCGCTCACGCCGCCGGCAATGGCAATATCCCGTATGCCCGTTTCTTCCGATGCCTTCAGCACCTTGTTCAGCAATATACTGATGATGCGATGCTGGATAGAAGCGCAGATATCGGGCAGGTTTTGGGAGATAAAAACCGGATCTTTCTGCTGGTTCTCCTGCAGGAAATAAAGGATGGCCGTTTTAAGCCCGCTGAAACTGAAATTCAGACCGGGGATCCGCGGCTCAGGGAATTTAAACCGGGCAGGATTACCGGTTTGAGCATACTTATCGATCAATGGGCCACCGGGGTAAGGCAATCCCAATATCTTGGCGCTTTTGTCGAAAGCTTCACCTGCAGCATCATCCAGCGTTTCGCCAATTACCCGCATACGCAGCGGGCTTTCACATAAAACGATCTGGGTATGACCACCTGACACGGTTAAGCATAAAAAAGGAAAATCCGGTTTGGGGTCATCAATCAGGTTAGCCAGCACATGCGCCTGCATATGATGCACGCCTATCAGGGGAATGTCCAGCGCCATTGCCATCGACTTGGCAAAGCAACTGCCTACCAGCAGGGAGCCGATCAGTCCGGGCGACTGTGTAAAGGCAATAGCGCTCAGCTCCTCCCGCTTCACTCCCGCCGTTCTCAGGGCGATATCCACCACCGGCACAATATTCTCCTGGTGTGCACGGGAAGCCAGTTCCGGCACCACGCCCCCGTATTGTTCATGCACTTTCTGGCCTGCAATATGATTGGATAATACCTTCCCGTCTACGATCACTGCTGCTCCTGTATCATCACAGGACGACTCTATAGCTAATATTTTAACCGACATAAGGAACAAAATTAATAAAAAAGGCGGGAAAACCCCGCCTGTGCAACAGCCCCGCTGTTACCATTATTTCAAGCCCTGCTTAGTTGCTCCGGATGGCTACCACCGGATCCAGCTTACTGGCCGTATACGCCGGGATAAAACCAGCCAGCAACCCTACCAGGGCGGAGATGCTCAGCCCGAATATAACAGATCCCGCAGAAAGTATCATCTCAAAAGTACCCGACAGGTTAATAATCACTGTAAGCAGGTATACCAGCAGCAATCCAAAGGTTCCTCCCAGTAAGCACAGGCTCACCGCTTCCAGCAGGAATTCCATCAGGATAATCCCCCGCCGCGCTCCTATGGCCTTCTTCAGCCCGATGATATTGGTACGTTCCTTTACGGTTACAAACATAATATTGGCAATCCCAAAAGCCCCCACTATCAGGGCAAACACCGCTATCAGGCCTCCCCCCATATTGATGGCGGCAAACATGGCGTTCAGGCTGTCGTTGGCCGTACTGATCTCATTCAGCGAAAAATCATCCTCCTCTTTTGGCCTTAACCGGTGACTGGCACGCACCACTCCTCTCAGCTCGTCTTTCAGCTGATCCATACTTACATTGGGTTTCGCCTTAATGAGGATATACGGGTCCGCAAAACGGCGCTCATCCACCACTGTGCGGGCAAACCGGTATGGCAGGATGATGGCATTATCATACCCGATCCCGCCAATCATGCTCTCTCCTTTCTTCTTCAGCAACCCTATCACCTTCACATCCCTGCCGGCAACTTTCACCACCTTGCCCATAGCCGCTTCCGGCGAAGGAAAAAGCCCGTCCCATATGGTAAAGCCCAGGATGGCCACATTTGCGCCGCTGTTACTTTCGCTGTTGGCAAAAAAACGGCCGTCCAGGATCTGCAAGGTCTGTATCTGGTCAAAATCATTGGTCACCGCCATCATCGTCACCCCATCCATATAATCATCTCCATACTCCACTTTTTTATTGCCCGATTCAAAGTTGAAGGATGCAAAACTGGCGCTCTGCACCTTGTCCTGGATAGGTTTAAGATCTTTATACTCCGGCTCCGGGCGGTTCATATATTTCCACCAGGGATACTCGCTGTTGCCGCCCCAGGGCCACTTCTGCATATACACCACATCATCGCCCAGGTCAGCCAGATCCTTCCTGATATTATGCTCCAGGCTACCGGTAAGCGTAAATACCGCGATGATACAAAAGATGCCAATGGTAATCCCAAACAACGATAAAAATGTGCGCAATTTATTCACCCGCAGCTCCTGCATCGCCATTTTGAAACTATTCCATAATATTTTAAGGGTCGCTATCATATTTCAAATTTAGCGGATTTATCGGCACGGGCAGCGCCAATAAACACGAAATATAGCCGGACAAAAAATTTAGTTACCTTTGCTGCCATTTTTCGGATATATATGAAGTACGCTAACGAAATCAGTAAAAGAAAATCCTTTGCTATCATCGCTCACCCGGATGCCGGTAAAACTACGCTGACAGAGAAATTCCTCCTGTTCGGCGGAGCTATTCAAACAGCCGGTGCGGTGAAATCAAATAAAATAAAGAAACATACCACTTCGGATTTCATGGAAATTGAAAGACAAAGAGGTATCTCCGTAGCTACTTCCGTAATGACCTTCGAATACCGCGATATCCTGGTGAACCTCCTGGATACCCCCGGCCACAAAGACTTTGCGGAAGATACCTACCGTACGCTTACGGCGGTAGACAGTGTGGTACTGGTGATCGACTGTGTGAAAGGGGTGGAAGAACAAACAGAAAGACTCATGGAAGTATGCCGCATGCGCGATACGCCTGTGATCATCTTCGTGAACAAAATGGACCGCGACGGTAAATATCCTTTCGATCTGCTGGATGAACTGGAAGAAAAACTCAATATCCGTGTAAGGCCCCTCAGCTGGCCTATAAATATGGGTAGCGACTTTAAAGGCGTTTACAACCTGTACGATAAAAGCCTGGTATCTTTCTTACCCAATAAGAAAGCCACCGATGAGGATGTAGTGCCGCTTACAGATCTCAGCAGCAGCTACCTCGACGAACACTTCAGCGAAAAAGACGCCGCCCAGCTGCGTGGCGACGTAGAGCTGATCGAAGGCGTGTACGATGCCTTTAACCGGGAAGACTACCTGGCGGGTAAACTGGCTCCTGTTTTCTTTGGCAGCGCTGTGAATAATTTCGGAGTGAAAGACCTGCTCGATACCTTCGTGGACATCGCTCCCATTCCGCGTAACCGCACGGCTACCACACGTGAAATAGACGTGAACGAAGATAAATTCAGCGGGTTTGTATTTAAGATCCACGCCAACCTCGATCCACGCCACCGCGATCGTATCGCCTTCCTCCGTGTTTGCTCCGGCAAGTTTGAAAGGAATAAGTTCTATCACCATGTTCGTTTAGACAAAGACGTTAGGTTCAGCAACCCTTACAGCTTCCTGGCCCGTGAAAAGAACGTGGTAGACGACGCCTTTCCGGGCGATGTGGTAGGCCTGTTCGATACCGGCAACTTTAAGATCGGCGATACCCTTACTGAAGGTGAAAACTTTTACATCACCGGCATCCCAAGCTTCTCGCCGGAACTGTTCAAGGAACTGGTAAATAAAGACCCGCTGAAAACAAAACAACTGGAAAAAGGTATCCGCCAGCTTACAGACGAAGGCGTAGCGCAGCTCTTTACCCAACACGGCGGCAACCGTAAGATCATCGGCTGTGTGGGCGACCTCCAGTTTGAAGTGATCCAGTACCGCCTGCTCCAGGAGTATGGCGCCGCCTGCCAGTTCAATACCCTGCCTTTCTATAAGGCCTGCTGGCTCACCGGTCCTAAAAACAAAATCGAGGAATTCACCCGCTTTAAATCTTCCAATATCGTGGAAGATAAAGACGGACACCTGGTGTACCTGGCCCAGTCGGAATGGTACCTGAATACAGAACGCACCAACAACCCGGATATCCAGTTCAACTTTACTTCGGAGATCCATAAGTAGGGCGCGCCTTCGGCGCTTTAAATTGTCTTGGAGCAGGATTAGGATGATTATACTGATTTAGATGATTTTCCTGCGTTTTGCACCAATATTTTTTAGGGAGATAGAAGCGAATATATATTTGCTGCTGTCTCCCTTCTTTTTTTCATCTCTCAAAAAAATCAAAACAAAACGCAGGAAAATCATCTAAATCAGTATAATCATCCTAATCCTGCTCCAAGACAATTTAAAAGCGCCGAAGGCGCGCAAAAAAAAGCCGCTTCCCGTGAACAGGCGCGGCATTACTTGTACGACCAACTCAAATTATTGCTTTATTGAGAATATTCTGGTGCTGTGTATGTGTGTCATACAAAAATAGGCACAGCCATCCGCTCCGCTTTGTCGAAGCGGGAAAATGATTTACGCAATCGGGAATCTTTAATCGGGTGAGATAGAATACTGGAAGATGTACTCCTCTATAGTGCCGTCCCGTACGCCTTCTACGCGGGCATCCAGGTGTTTTGCATCTTTAAAACGGTAGGTGATCTTTTTAGGAAAATCGTTGTTGAGGTCTTCAGCTACAAAACCGATGGCTTTTAATACCCTTAACCGGAGATGTATGGTAGCTGGTTTGTCCTGTCCTTCATAGGCCGGGATATAAAAGATGTCGGCACCTCTTCGTACCAGCTGCATGGATTGCTGCAAAGCGCTGTCTGCTCCCACTACCCGCCAGGTTTTCCCTGTCCAGGTAGAATCGTTGCTCCTGCTCCAGGTTTCCACGATGGTGCTTTTTCGGGTATTCATTTTCCAGGTGCCCTCCAGCTTATCCAGGAAACGGAAATCGGCAGGATTCACCTGGCCGGCAGTTTGCAGGCTGCCGGCCAGTAACAGGATCAGCAGCAGGTAACTACTGCTGTACCACCGCTTCTTCGCCATAGATCTGCTGTTTATATTTAAGAGAAGGAGAAGTGAGTAAAGGCCCCATGCCTAATTCCGGCCATTTGGTATCCACTTTCCGGATAGTAGTATCATCTGCAACAATGATGTTGGGCCAGTCGCGCTCAAAATTGTCCAGCAGCCTGGTTTTGAGAGTGCCGTCCATACCAATGCCGCCTGCATACCTGCCGGGTTCAGCAGTAGGTACGCGAACAATAAAACTATCCCGCTTAGGGTCCAGGTTATTGCAGAAACGCCATAATGCGGAGGCCAGGTCGCTTACATCCACTGTATGCTCCACGAAGAGGATCATTTTAACACCGGCCAGTGCGGGTAATGTGTACAGTTGTTCATTCAGCTCACGTACATGCGAAGGACGCGCTTTTTCTACCGCTACCAGTATGCAGGAAATATCCAGCTGGAGCAGGGAAGCATTAATGCCTTTGATTTCAGGGAACTGCTGCATGATGGCCGCCGTATCTATCTGCCGGGGTGCAGGAACGGTTATAAAAGCCGTATCCTGTTCCTCTTCATACTTACGGGTACCATCAATGCACATTTTACCGCCAAAGCCCATTTTGGAGCAGGAATGATCCAGTACATCCATTGGTCCCTGGCTCAGGTATATGTCGGTAGCCGGGTTCAGGTGTTGGAAGACATATTGCGCCAGCTGTTTGTAATCATTGATCTTTGTGCCGTCGTCTGTTACTACCAGGATCTTGTTAAACATCATCTGGCCTGCGCCCCACATGGCGTTCATTACCTTCTGGGCCTGACCGGCATAGTCTTTTTTTATCTGTGCAATCACCAGGTTATGGAACACGCCTTCCACCGGCATTTCCATATCAATGATTTCAGGAACCAGGGTCATTTTAATAGGCGCCAGGAAAATACGTTCAGTGGCTTTACCTATCCAGGCATCTTCCTGTGGCGGAATGCCTACTATCGTCGACGGGTATACGGCATCTTTACGGTGCGTGATAGCCGTTACGTGAAACCGGGGGTACCAATCGGCCAGCGAATAATAACCGGTATGATCCCCGAAAGGTCCTTCCCATATGAGGTCTTCCGCAGGTTCCACATAACCTTCAATCACAAAATCGGCATCTGCCGGTACTTCTATTTCCGGCTGGGAGATACATTTTACCAGTTCTACTTTCTTTTTACGGAGAAAGCCGGCCAGCATGTATTCATCCACATTTTCCGGGAGCGGCGCAGTAGCGGAATAGGTGTAAACCGGGTCTCCGCCCAGCACTACGGCAACGGGCATACGCTTGTTAAGCTTCTTGTATTCCATGAAGTGTTTGGCAGATACCTTGTGTTTATGCCAGTGCATACCGGTCATATCTTTTTCAAATACCTGCATGCGGTACATCCCTACGTTACGGGTGCCGGTAAGCGGGTCTTTCGTGTGAATCACCGGAAGGGTGATGAACGGCCCGCCATCTTTAGGCCAGCAGGTAAGCACCGGCAGTTTGCTGAGATCGGGATCGGCCATTACTACTTCCTGGCAACTACCTTTACCGCTTACTACTTTAGGCATCCAGGAGGCAAATTGTCCGAGCTTAGGCAGCAGGGCCAGTTTATCGAGTATACTTTCCTTGGGTTTGGATAATAGTTTAAAGAGATTTTCAATTTCACCGGCTACATCGTCCAGTTCATTTACGCCCAATGCCAGGCACATACGGCGGTAGCTGCCCATGGAGTTGATCAGTACGGGGAAATCAGTACCGGTATTTTCAAACAGCAGGGCTTTGCCTCCATCCGGCGATTTGCTCACCCTGTCGGTGATTTCAGCGATTTCCAGTTTAGGGTCCACATAAGTTTTTATGCGTACCAGTTCTCCTGCCTGTTCCAGCGTATCTATAAAGTGTCTGAGATGTTTATATGCCATGTTGATCTTATTACCAATCAACAAAAGTAACCATCCCGCACCGCAATAAAAAATGCCCCCCATTTAAAAATGGGAGGCATCTCATTTATTCCATTTTCAGTTATCAGTTCACTATGGTAACACCCGCGTGGAATACGGCTCTTGGCCTGGATGGGTAGTAGCGGACCGGCGCCGGTACAGGTACCGGAACAGGTACTACAGCCGGGTAAGCCGGATAATACGCTGGTCTTGCATATACCACCCGTGGCCGGCGGTAGCAATCATCGTAATATCTGTCGCGTACATACACTCTTCTTGGGCGCTCGCATCTTTCCCAGCGGTCATCATCCCAACGGTCATGTCCACGTCCGTGTCCATATCCATGGCCGCGTCCCCTTTGTGCATACGTGGTGAGCACAGTGCCGCCAATAAGCAGCATCAACAGCAGTACTTTTTTCATTTTTTTTGGTTTTTAGTTCAAGATCGGTTGGCAAATAAAAGTTGTGGTGTGTTATTTATTTTCAGCCCGTATACGGGGTAAAGAAGGCATCAGTAACAACATAAACTGATTTCGGATATTCCATAAAAGTATACCTGCGAGGCTTATGCCGTTTCTTATAATGCTTTTTATAATGATGCCGTGGATGTGGCGGAGCCGGTGGCCGGTGATGCGGAGGCCTTGGTGGCCTGGGCAGCCCTGGCGGCAAAGGCGGCGCCGGCGGATGTGGTAAATGTGCCGGTGCCGGTGGTCTCGGTGGCAGTGGTGGTGCAGGTGGCCGGTGCTGCGCGGAAACGCTCATGGCGCCTGTTATCAACATCACGGAAGCTATATTTAAAAACTTCTTCATGGCACTTCTTTTTCGTTAGCAGAACAGGCAGTGGCGCACCAACTTATTTTTTGCGGCTGTTGTTTCATTACTCTCTCCGCGATTTGTGATACTGCGATCCGCCATAAGCTGGTGGCTGCATTATACCTGTTTGAACTCATAAATTCAACAACTATGCCAATAAAAAATCCCGGCGGTATGCCGGGATTTAAACTATCATTAAAACCTGATTATTAATCCATTATGGTCTCAGTATCGGACAGCGGGTAGCCTTTGGTTTACCCCAGCCGCTACCGCCACCCAAACGGTAGGTAATGGTAAAACCGGAGAATGCGTACCAGTCTTTATGTTTATCAGAACCACGTATGGTGCCATCCGCAGGATAGGTTCCAGGCGCCACTTTACCGGTTACTTCATCGCCACGGTAAGCCATATCCACCGATTTCTGACCACGATAGGTAAGCAAGGTGTTCTGGTCTACATAATTAGTGCTCAGGTCATCCAGGTAATCTGTTGTAGTAGGACGAAGCCCTATTTCAAATCCAAGGGTCCATTTTTCATTGATATTGGCCTTTACACCAGCGCCAAAAGGAAAAGAGAAGGAAAACAGGTCGTAAGGCTGGCGGTTGGGATACTGCGGTAATCCCTGCCCCTCAGTGCCCAGGGGACGAAGCCGTACCCGGTTGCCCGACTGGTCTTTCGCGGTAGGGTCAAAGCCAAAACCACCCACTCCCACAAATACAAATGGGGTGAACCCTTTTTCATCGAGGTCAAAAAAGTTGATTTCACCAATCAGGCTACCTTCAAATACGTTGGAGCGGAAACTCAGGTTACGGGCTACCAGGTCTTTTTGCGTATTGGTGCTATCGGCCCCGGTGGCAATTCCCCAGGTAAAAGCTGCACGGATAGTAAGGTAACGGTTAATGTCTTTTCTTACCAGCAGCCCCAGTGCAGGTCGGGTATATTTCATATCCACCCGTTGCTGGGTAAGATCCCCGCTGTAATTGGTAATACCTGCAAAAGCGCCGACATGCCAGTCCTGCGCAAAGGTAAAAAAGGGAACTGCCATGAATAACAACAGTATTCCGGTAGATTTGGAGAATTTCAATGTATTTAAGTTTAAGAGGTTAGTCCTATTTAATCGTGCATCCATTTAACGTTATTACCGCAATTTTTATTTGGTGCCTCCCCTCAAACTTTCTGCTTCATTCCCGGCACAACTACTATAAAAATGTAAAAATAAACTAATAAACCAATTAACTCATAAACAATTAAACTAACATCTTATATAAGCCCATCCCTGGTGCTGCCTTTCCACCAGGTGCGCAATGGCCGCAGGTACCACCTCCACAAAGGGAAACAATTGCTGCACCGCCAACTCACGGCCGTTCAGGGTATTCTGGCAGATAAGGAAACGGACGGACCGGCCATGTAATGCGGTTACCTTTTCGGGGAAAGGATGCCCTTCTGCCAGCAGCAGGTTCCAGGCATGACCATGCACTACCACTTCCACGGCTATACGTGTTTCACGTTCACCGGTATAATTAAGGAGATTATTAATTTGCCCAAGCATAGATAACTGGGCATGCTGCTCACCGGATGTGATCTGAAAAACTACCTGCATGCCGACAAACCTAACTAAATATTGGCAAAACCGGAAGTAATGGCATCAATACAAGGTGGATGTTATTATCAGCGATGATCCTCTTTTTGTTTTTCTTTTTGCAGCTCGCATTGCAGTTTCCGCAGCTTCTCCTCCAGCCTGCAGTATCTTTCCTTCGCCTCACGCAGCTGGAATAATAGAGAAGCTTCTTTCTGTTCCTGCTTCACAAGATTAACATTCGCTGCCCGAAGAGCCTTGAAATGGTGGAACAATATCGTCCAGCCCAATAACAACAATAAAGCTAAAACAATGATGACGGCTACCATAAAATAAAAGGTTAAACTTCCCTGTGCCAACTATGCTGAACTACCGGACAATGGCGTTGCGAACGGCCGCAACTCCATAACAGGATTGATAGGACAAAATGACTTTAATGGTTAATAATCCCTTTGATTGGCCTGACTGATGGTGTATACATGACACGACCACCAAAGTTATTCATTCCTGCACTTAACGGTTTGTCCATTTTAGCTTTTTTTGATTTTTTCTTCTTTCTAAAGCCCCGTTCCCTGTAGCATTTTTCTATATATTAAAAACATTTATTCTAAATACACGTCCTATCATTTTGAAAATCAACAACATAAAATGATCCAAAAATTTACTTTCCGGGAAACCATAAAAAAATTAAATTAGGCATCATATTTCGCGTAATTATCTTCTGACACAGGACTTAGATCAGCACACCGGATCCGATGAAAATCAACTAAAATCCCTCATATTGTATGGCCGCCCTACTGACCAAAGAACAACTCGAAAATTTTGCTTTACAGGGATTATCTTATGCAGATGATCATGTGAGTGATCCCTTTAACATCAAAGACGTGGCCGAGCGCCTCGGTATCTCTTATTCCTATTTCTATCACACCTTTGCGAACTACATGGGAGAACCATTCTGGCACTATGTAAAACGGCACCGCCTGGAACTGGGCGCTGGCCTGCTACGCCATAGCGGTTATAACATCAGCGAAATAAGCGAGTATTGCGGATATGCTACTACCGCCGCTTTCAGCAAGGCATTCAAGCTGCACTTCAGGGAAAGCCCAAAGGATTTCCGCCGCATCATCATCCTGCCTAATGAAAACAGGACGCTCGAGATCACTAAAACCATCACCAACGCATTGGGCAACGAGGCATTCCATGAACTGTTCAACTACGATCGCTGTGAAAAGATCAGGATGCCGGACAGCGTCCTCTACTACTCCTTCATCTCCCGGGGCCATGACCCTATCGCGGAAATGATTGCCAGGATGAACTTCTACCATAACCTGTTCAAAAAGATGCAGACATTGTACGATCTGCCACAAAGCAGGATCATTACAGGCACACTCGACGCGGTACCCGTTACCAATTATGAAAAACTATCCATGTTTGCCGGGCTGCTGATCCCTGTATCGGCCATTGGCGCACATATCCAGCTGCAAAAGAATCACGCCTATCTCGCCACAAAACGGATAGCAGGCGGCAATTATCTCAAACTGCCGGTGCCCATGGACTTTGCCACCGCCGGTATGCCCATGTACAACTTTATCAGTACCAACTGTAAGGAAGGCGTATTCAAAATGAGCGGGAATCACTTCTTTATTTCGCTCGACGGGCCCAAATATTCTGAAATATTTATCCCGCTGCTCAAAAAACATTATTAAAAAGAAGGGAATAACCAGGCTGTTATTCCCTTTCCCCTATTTGGTAAATATTGCCCGGAAACAATTGGCGCTTGTATTCGTCGTATCTTTCTGCGGTTTGCCCGTTCCATAAAATTCATCCAGGAAACCGGCGGCGTCCGTCCATACGGTTTGCATCATTCCACGGAAACGCGGTTTCATTTCTTTGGTGGCACTGGCACGGTAATCATACATATCTTCCAATTGCTGCTTTGCATTGGCGGGCATTCTCCACGGAC
>NZ_DATCRD010000342.1:0-9363 GCF_036569185.1 Chitinophaga sp. | reverse complement strand
CACCAACGCGCTTCAATGGAACGACCTGGAAGCGCAGCTGAAGGTGTTGAACAGTCTTCGTAGTCTGCACGCGGCAACAGGCGATTATCAAAATGCCTATGCGCTCATGACACAGTACATGGGCATTTTCAGGGAAGTATTGGACAAGCAGAATAAAAGGGAGATCAACGAGCTCGAAATTAAATACCAGACGGCCCGGAAAGAAAAAGAACTATTGAATAAGGAAAACCAGTTAAACCATCAGAAAACAATAAAGTATAGCCTGCTTATAGGATTTCTTATCATCCTGCTGCCAATTATAGGGTTGCTGTATATGTATTACCAGAAACTGCAGGCGCAGAGCAAACTGAATACTACCATGGAGGAAATGAACCGGCAGAAAATTGAGGCGTTGCTGAAAGATAAGGAACTGGAGCTGCTGAAAGCCTCTGTTACCGGGCAGGAGAAAGAACGGAAGCGGATTGCCGGTGAATTGCACGACAGCATCGGGGGCAATCTTGCGGCCATTAAGCTCCAGCTCTCCAACCAGGCAGGAGTGAACGGGCTGGAAACGATTATCCGGCAGGTAAACGATACTTATCACCAGGTACGTGATCTGTCGCATGATCTTGTTCCGCAGCAATTCAGCAACACCGGTTTTACAGAGCTTATTTCAGGTTATATCAGGCAATTCAATATGCCCGGTAAGGCCCTGATCACCTTTCATGCCTTTCCCGCCGAAGAAGTAGACCGGATCGGCACTTCACTCAAAGTAGAGATCTATAAGATCATCCAGGAACTGATCACCAACGCCCAGAAGCACAGCCAGGCTTCGAAGGTAGAAATACAACTGACCCGGCTGGACGATATGCTGAAATTACAGTTTGAAGATAATGGCCGGGGATTTTCCATGGAAACAGTGAAATTTGGCATCGGGTTCCAGAATATCCGTGAGCGCCTGAAATTATTCGACGGCGTGTGTACGATTGATTCTTTCCCTTCGAAAGGCACAGTAATAGACATTGAAATACCTTTAAACCAGGAATTGTATGAAGCATAATATTATCCTTGCAGACGATCATAAATTGTTCCTGGAAGGCCTTACCCGGTTAATAACACAAGACAGGGATCTCCATGTGCTTTATTATGCCCATAACGGTAAACTGGTCATGAACTATCTTGACCAGCACCCGGAAGAGCAGGTGGATCTTGTTATTACCGATATCAGTATGCCCGATATGGACGGCATCACACTGAATAATTATATCAAGGAAAAAAGACCGGAGATCAGTACCCTGGTGGTAAGTATGCATACCGACAGCAATATGATCGATACGCTGATCCAGAATCATGTAGACGGTTTTTTATCGAAGAATGCGGATTCAGACGAGTTGATGGAAGCGGTAAAAACGATCCTCAAAGGCGGGAAATATTTTTCAGAGACCGTGAAACAGGAGTATCTCAAAAGCGTTTTCAACAAGGAAAAAGAAACCCTTGAAATGCTCACTTCCCGTGAAAAGGATGTACTGAAACTGATTGCCGAAGAATACACCACCCAGGAGATCGCAGACAAGCTCTTTCTCAGCAAACATACCATTGAAAGTTACCGCAAAACCCTTATCCTGAAATTAAAAGTGCGTAACCTGGCTGGTCTTACCAGGTATGCCGTTAAATTAGGCCTGCTCAGTTAACCCCCTGAAAACAGGGGGGTGATTTTCACTGGATACGATGTTGTAGCCCCCATCGTGCCCGGCTACCTTTGTTGCATAACAAAACAAATCGTGTAACTAAAAAATGCAACATTTATGATTTACGGAATAACATTAATCCTGCTGAGCATCATTGCCGTTCCCTCGTTGATTTTATCTAAGAAACCCAATGCAAAGGAGTTGCTGGAAAACGTGGAGCCCTACCAGGGATGGATCGGGATTATTTTCTGTTTCTGGGGCATATGGGGGCTGGTAAGCGCCGTTTTAAATATCGGCTGGCTTACCTCGGCGCCTATCTGGTGGATCACCTTAGCGGCGGGCAGCCTGGTGGAAGCATGTCTTGGCTTCTTACTCGGGTTCCCGCTCATCAGCAAGTTTTTCCTTTCCGGTAATGAAAAGGCCAGGGAAAAGGCGGTGAGTATCCGGGCTAAATTAGCGCCCAAACAGGGTAAACTGGGTATACTGGGCATCATTGTTGGCGCATGGATGATTGTAGCGTCCTTCCTGTTTACGATTGCGTAACCTCATTCTTTTACCACTCAATTTTCAACCGATGAAAAAAATAATACTGGCCGCCATCCTATTGGCGTCGGCATTGGGAAGCCATGCCCAGGAACAACAAAATCACGCTATACAGGTGTATGGCGTTGCCAAAGTAGCGCGGGAAGTGGAAGCTTACATGATAGATTTTACCGTAGCAGTGGAATATGGAGAATCAGAAAGCAAAAAATCTTTTGAAGATCTGAAAAAGGGATTTTTTGCAAAGGCAAAGGAAGCTGGCCTGGATGAAAGCCGGTTTAAGGAAGATAAAATGGGATATGTGGCATTGCAGCTTTTCAGGGAAGGTAGTTTATATACTTTCAGTACCAGTTCCCGCGAAGAACTGCTGAAGGCCGCCAAACTGGCAAATGGCATTGTTATTACTATTGCAGGCGCAAGGGTAAAGTTCAAGCCTGTTGCAAAAGACGAAAAACAATTCGAGACAGCATTTATCAATGGCAGGGAGAAAGCAGCCACCATTGCAAAAGTTATCAATAAAAAACTGGGGCCTGTGCTCACGGTTACGGATCTTACTTCCCAGGAATCCAGGGTAGAAGAGAGTTATTACTTTAAACCAATCGAGGATCAGTATATTTCCCTGTTGGTAAGCTTTGCGATTGAGTAGCCGGCCTGTTATCCATTATTTTGACCCTTCAAAGCCTGCGATCGTCGCGGGCTTTGGATATTGATGTAAGCCGTTGGAATGTGCTGGTGTTAAAGATAACGGAGGTGGTTAAAAATACCCTTATATTGTCGCAATCGTACCTCATGCGTGTTCCTGATCCTCACTACATTTGAATCACCATCAAACAAATGAAAACAACATGAGAAAGATCAGAATTTTTGAACATATCTCGCTCGACGGTGTAATTGAGCACGACGGAGACTATACTTATGGCGCGTGGACTACGCCCTATCGTAGCCCGGCCGGGGCGGAAATGCTCCTGAAGGAATACGGAACTGGCTTCGACCTGCTGCTTGCCCGTAAGACATATGATATATTTAGCGCCTTCTGGCCTAATGCCGGGGATTTCCCGATGGCAAATGGTATAAACGCTGCAACGAAATACATCGTAACTCACAGGCCCGAAAGCCTGGAATGGGGACCGGTAAAGCATGTGGGGGGAGATGTTATAGCGGCGATCCGCGATCTGAAGTCAACGGATGGACCCGAACTGATCGTAGTGGGAAGCTCCACATTAACTTCCCTGTTGCTTGACCAGGGCCTGGCAGATGAGGTAGTGCTCATTACCTACCCGGTTTTGCTTGGTCGTGGTAAACGCTTATTATCAGATAGTATCAACGCCCGGGAGCTTGCTTTTGTGGACTCGAAAGCAACGCCTACCGGTTTGCTCATTAATACTTATAAGCACCTCGGATCACTGAAAAAATAATCCTTCGCCGGGATGATACCGGACGGCCATATATTATTACTTTTGAGACCCGCCATTACGGCGGGTCTCTCTTTTTTATGCTTTCGCTGAAGGGCTTTTCTCCGGCCAGGCAAATCCTTTCCCTCCCGGCAGGTATCTTTCTGTTTCCTGCACATAAAATGTATTCACGCCCTGAACTGCGAGCCCAAAGTAATACACGAATTTATCCACATGTTCCTGGTATTCGCCAAACTCCCGGTACTCCTTGTGTAAAGTAAGCAGCTCATCGAGATCTGCATTGTGGATGCGTAATGTTTCCTTACAGGCATCCTCCAGGGAAAGACCATATTGTCGCTGCAACACAAAAACCACGTTAAAAACCTCTGTTCCTTTGGCAAGCTCTTTTGGCAAGGAATGAATATCATTTTGCCATATAATAATTCTGACCATCAGGGTCATCATTCGCTGAAAGACGCAGTGGTCAACGATGTGATCGGGTAAAACCAGGCCGGATTCAATCTCTCCCAGGACCAGGTAGGGATACATCAGGACGGCATATTCGCGGATGGCCTTGTATACAACGAAGGAAGGCGGTGGTTGATTGGCAGCTTTGTAAGAATGTTCCACTTCAATCCCGTACCTGAAGGTCAGGTAGAAGTAACGGATAAAACGCTTCATCCATATTTCGGGCATAAATGCGCGGAACTCATCCCGTATAAGTGCCAGGTGTTGATATATTGCATTTTCTTCCGGTAACGGAGGAGCGCCATTCAGAATTTCCATACAACGGATACGCTGTAGTTGTTTTTCCTCCAGTGATAAATCTTCCAGCTGATCATCGAGTACAACATACTGAAGCATAAACCTGTTGCAGGGAATGGTTTGTTCATATGTTAAGTCGGGCCACATCCACGCGGTGCATGCGTGCAACCGCATTTTTTTGTATTTCGCTATTTGTTTAGGCGTCAGAAAATTGTAGTCATTATCTATCCATGATTCCATATCCTTTCCCATTTGTTCGAGATGAGGATTCACGCGGTTAGGCCATGGATAATAATTCAGGGGCAGATAGTCTCTTGGGTTAAATTCTTCTGGTGTCATTACGATGGTTTTTACTGTTAGTGATAGACGTACCCGGATATTTTCCGCATCCGGGCTGAGGGAGTTATTCTTTAGCCCAGGGCCTGTTTTACTGTTTGTACATCGGGGAACCCCTGTATGGAATTATACCTGTCGAGCGTAGAGGAGACAGATTTCCATCCGTTGAGTGTCATACTGATATAATGAACCCTGTTGATTACTGCATCCTGCCAGTTGCCAAAGGATGGCAGAAAATCCTGCAGATACTGAAATTCCCTCAGGTATTCGTTATGAATGTGAAGGGCTTCCATGCATGCTTCTTCCAGCGAAATATTCCGTTGGTGCTGAATCGCCTTTACCACATTATAATAAATCGCACCGGTGGCTTCGTCTTTAAGTACTGACTGTACTTCGTTGAAGCATGCCATCATACGAACGGCCAATGCTTTGAGGCGTTTTATTGTAGTATGCTGATGTATGAAATCCGGCAGGAATATTTCCGTTTCAAGATCCAGCAGCTCCAGGAAAGGGTAGAGGCAAAGCGAGTCTTCGCGGATAGCCAGGCATTCTTCTACAGAAGGGAACTCTTTCCGGGCCTTGTAATAAAGCTCCTGTCGGAGGCCGTCAAAGTATTTTTGAAGACCATCGATAAACCGGTTCATGGATTCTTCAGGGAGAAATTGCGTGAGCTCTTCCCTGAGATCGAATAGCAAACCGGCAAGCGGAATTTCCACCTCATCCCTGGTGGCCGTTCCTTTTAAAATTCCGAGGGACTGATCACGTACATGATACAATTCCTGGAAATTGCATTCTTCACACCTGTCGTCATTGTAAAGCGTCCACAACATGAGCCTGCATACCGGTTTCAACCGTTCAGCGCTGGCTGTTGGGAACCATTGGGAAGCAATATGCGCAGTTTTGGTCATTTTATACTTCTTCCTGGTGAGAGGGTCATTATTATAAAGGGCCAGATATTCTCCGTCTATCCAGTGCTGTTCTGTTATTTCCTGCATGGTGCAGGCAAATGGATTTTTTAGCATGGGAAAAGGATAGTGGAACTGCGATAGTATTGAAGTTATCACCGTATTCATAGAAATAGTTTGGGTTACATTGAGGAAGAATAATTCTTATCATGTTATTTTGAGAAATGCAAAGGTTACCTGCGGGGGCCTGTTCTTAATAGGGTTTTCTTATATAATATAAATAGTGGTGGGGAAATATCCGCCTCTTGCAAATTAGGGTTTGTCGTCATTTTTCTAAAGGTTATTTTGGTCAATTATCCGGCTTCAACGAAGCGTTTGATAATGAGGTTTGAGTATAGGAATTTACAAAAAGTTATGGAATATTGTCTTTTTTTTAGCGACAATCTTTATCATCTGCCCGGATAAGAAGATTTCAGTGTTTTCAGTATGCTGGTAGTCACCCGGTAAAGATCGCCACCTGCCTGATCGTCTTTTTCGTTGGTGAGGAGGATAATAGCTATCTGTTCATTGGGATATAAGGAACAGAAACTACGGAAGCCGTTAGTGCCTCCATCTATCCTGATATAATAATCCCAGTTCCTTGTCCTGCCAATGGACCATTGAAAGCCGACTGCGTCCTGTTCCACGTTGCCATAAATAACCCGGTGGGTGAGCTTTACCGCAGCATCTTTTTCAGCAAGCTGGTAATCTGCATATTTTAACATATCGTCTATACAGGAGTGAAGCCCGCCCGCACCCGGAAAAGAGGCCGGTACCGGCAAGGCTTTTTCACCAGTGGGGGTATAACCATCAAGTACCGTGGCGTTTTTCGAAGGAGCAGGATGTACAAATGTATTTGTCATACGCAGGGGAGTAGTGATATAGCGTTTGACCAGCGTTTCATAGTCTACCTGGTAAATATGTTCCAGCGCATAAGCCAATAGCTGGTAGCCAACATTGGAGTAAGCATATTTTAATGTTTTAAGGCTATCCAGTTTAAGTTGCTGCAGCTGCTCCAGGAAATAGGCTTCCGTCATAGAGGCCGATATATCGCCACCAGTAAAGCTATTGGGGAACATAGCGGTATGGCTCAGCAAATACCCTACGCGTACCGGTTCTCCCGAAGGGTAATGTAACCCGGGGAAATTTCCCGGCAGGTACTTCCGGATGTCTTCCTCCAGTTTCATTTTGCCTTCGCCAATGGCATGCGCCACCAGCAGGCCGGTGAATGTTTTGGTGATAGAGCCTATTTCATAAACGGAGTTGGACCGGGTTAGCTGGCCTGATGCCGGCGCCGTTTGCCCGTAGTTATAGCGATAATGATGCTGGTTATGTATAACCCCGATGGAGATACCTACTCTTCCTGTTTTGCTTAGATATAATTTTGCCGAGCGGTCTACTGCAGAATCCAGCGGGGTTTTCATGGGATTGTCGTTCAACTCCTGGGCTGAACAGCAGACGTATATCACAAAAGAGGCAATGATAATGCCGATACTTTTCATGTAGGGAAGTTCTCTTATGAAGATACAAGAATATCCCAAAAAGAGAAAGCCGCGTGGATTTTAATCCTTTATCGATACAGGGAAAGTTTCGTTGATGTGATGGGTTCCTTCGATAATTGAAACTTTGTTTTCATCATCTCCCATTTTAAAATCAACCAGGTATTTGTTGATCTTTGACAACAGGTTAAATTCTATCTCAAATTCACCGGTGGCTTTCCAATATCCTCTTAACGCATACAGATGACCTGAACGGTCATCCTGGTAAAATTTACAGGTGGCGCCGGTCCCTACCGGATAGGTGACGGTTGATTCTCCGGTTTGTTTTAACAGAAGGGAAAGGTTTCCTTTTTTCCATATAAAGTGGGCGCTTTCAACAGCTAAACTGTTGGCTGGGAAAATGATCGTTTTATTAAACAACTTCTCTTCTCCGGTAGCGTTGGAAATGTACCGGGGCGAATCGATCCCCGCTTTTGCCGCCTGGAGCTCCATTTTTTTAAGTTGGTTAAATGCTGCGGGATCACTTTCCAGTTTTTTATCGGGGCGAAATGAATTGCCAATAATATCACCGATCCGTTCTTTCTCATCGTCACTAAGACCTCCCGCTGTAAATACCACAATGGCATTGTATCGTCAAAGAGATATTTTTTAGCAAAGTTTTCGGGAGATAACCGGGTTGCCCGGTAAATAATTTCCCCCAGCAGGTAATAGTTGCAGCTGCAATATGAAAACTGTTTACCGGGATCAGTTACAAAAGGAATATTGAAAATAAATTCAGGCCAGTTCGCTGATGGAAATAATTCGTTGAACAGGCTGTCTTCGTTTGAAAAGCCGCAATCAAAACCAGACTTCATGGTAAGCAGGTGTTTGATGGATAATGTTTCAAAACCCTTACCTGTTGGTTTAATCTCCGGGAAAAATGATGAAACCAGTTGATCTTCATTCTTTATATAGCCCTTATCTATAGCTATGCCAATAAGCAGGGATGTTACTGATTTTGTGCAGGAAGCGATGTCATGCCGTAAACCCGGGCGGAAAGGGTAGAAGTAAGCATCAAAGAGGGTCTTCTTATCCCGTACAATTAAAAGACTGTGAATATTGATGTTGTTTTCCTTTACATAAGTAAATATATCACTTAAGCCTTTTGAGGAGAACCCTTCGTTTTCCGGTGTGGAGAAAGAAAATGTTTCCCGCTTAGTGGCCTGGGAAAAGATCAGGGCTGTTTTAAACAGTAATAGTAGTAATAAGGTGGATCTTTACAATGGAAGTGGTGCATAATGAAGATTCGTATATACTTGAAGGTAAAGAAAATCCTGATATCCGGCGTCGTGCCAGGACCGGTTACTTTTTATAAGATGTTTTGAACCAGGGTGATGATGGTGTTGAATTGGTGAAAAAAAAGGGAATGCTTCAGGCGAAGCATTCCCCGGAACTGGTGAAAGATTTATCAGTTAATAATAAGCTTCTTAGTGGAACTAAATTTTTTCGATTCTATCGTCACAACGTAAAATCCTGCAGGGAGCCGTGAATCGATCTCTATCTTTTTATTACCATGAGTTTTCTTTTCATAAAGCATTCTGCCCTGGTTATCATAAATTCTTACGAACGCATTTTCGGGAATTTCCGGGAGAAGGATCGTAAACCTTCCCGTGCCGGATGGATTCGGATAGAGGCTTACGGCAACATCTTCACTCGTGCTTACGTTGGAGGATAGTTTGGCTGCCATGGTACCGCTTGTTCCTGCAGCGATGGGGGAGAGATAGTTTCCGGCAATGACCTGTTGTGAAATGCCAGGGCCCTGCCAGGATACCGCTACATTATCTCCGCCAGTGCCTTCTTTATGAAGCACTTCAATGTAGTATTTCTGCCCGGCGGTCAGGTTAACGGCAGCGGATTGCTGTGTGCCGTATTTATTCCATTCCCTGGAATTGGTCCATCCATCTACATAAGCTATCCTTGATCTATTGGCGGGGTTATCATTGGTGCTCAGGTATAATTCCGTGTTATCATCTCCGGCTACCCAGAAAGTGTAGCTTCCGCTGGTGGTAGGATGGAGATATCCACGGATCCTGGTGCCATAGTTCTCCGCCCAGTTAGTGGGGCCTTCCAGGCTGCTGAGCTGGTCCCTGCCTGTAGGGTTGTTGGGATAATTGCTATTGGAGGTCAGGCTGCTGATAGTAGCTCCGCTGATGCCTGTCCAGGATTCCCGCAGGATGGAGCC